>CAVCUC010000020.1:0-34991 GCA_963605225.1 bacterium | reverse complement strand
GTACAGAGAAAGTAAATAGTAATATTGATGATATCAAAGCTGCTTGTTTACGTATTGCTAAAGAAAATGAAGGTAGTAAGAAAACTTTTAAAGTGATTACTAGAAGACATGATAAGACATTCCCATTAAATAGTGATGGTATTAATCGTGCTGTAGCTTCTACAATCTTACATGAAACAAGTTTAAAAGTTGATGTACATCATCCAGAATTAAGTATTCAAATTGAAGTACAACAAAATGATACTTATATCACTTCAGAAAAAATTCCTGGTCTTGGTGGTTATCCTACAGGTATTAATGGAAAAGTATTATTAATGTTATCTGGTGGTATTGATTCTCCAGTAGCTGCATTTGAAATCATGAAGAGAGGCTTAGAAGTAGAAGCAATTCATTATGCTTCACCTCCATATACTTCAGAAAATGCAAAACAAAAAGTCATGGATTTAGCTAAGATTGTTAGTATCTATCAAGGTAAGATGAAAGTTCATGTTGTAAACTTTACGGAATTACAACTAGAAATCTATAAAGCAGCAGGTGATCCATATGCGATTACAATCATGAGAAGAATGATGTTTAGACTTGCTCAAGAAGTTGCAAATAAAGAAGGCTGTTTAGCAATTGGAACTGGAGAAAGTATTGGACAAGTTGCTTCACAAACATTAGAAAGCATGAATGTTATTAATCGTGTAGTGAACTTACCTGTAATTAGACCTCTTGTATGCATGGATAAAACAGAAATTATTGATTTAGCAAGAAAGATTGGCACATATGAAACTTCAATTCAACCATTTGAAGATTGCTGTACGATTTTTGATCCTAAAAATCCAGTTACTAAACCTACTGTAAAGAAAGCTGAATATTATGAATCTTGTTTTGATTATCAAAAAGAAATTGATGCTTGTTTAAATAGTATTGATACACAAATCGTAAGCTATGAAGATGAGCAAAAAGAAAGTTTCTTATAGGAGAATGAAGTATGGGATTATTTAGAAAACATGATGGTTCAATCGCAAAAAGATTTGATGAAATATTTGCGGCTGGAGCTAGTCAAGCAGAAAGTGAATTTCTTGATAGCTTAAATGAAATCGTGAAGATGATAGAAGTAGATTCTTCTTATTCGACAAATGAGAAATTAAAAATATATGAATATTTATCATTAATGAATAATTCATCTGCTACAGATCGACCAAAGATTGCTAAGAAAATTAGAAAAGCATTAAAATAGTTTATTTTGAAAGAAGGGTAAAATGGTTCTTAGAAACTAAAAAATATCCTTCTTTTTTTAACTTATTTAATTCTGTTGATAATGCAGAACGATCAACATATAAATGATCTGCTAATTCTTGACGATTATATGGAATATCAAATTCATTACTATGATGAATAGAAGCTTCAGTAGATAAATAGGAAAGTAGTTTATTTCGAATTGTATTTTGAGAGATACTCCAGATTCTAGCTTTTAAATCAATATTTTGCTTAGCAAGCATAGATAATAAATTTTTTGCAATAATCGCAAAATAAGGATTTGGTTCATCAATAGAAAATATATCTTTTGTTTGAAACCATAAGATGACACTAGGTTCTAAACATTTTGCATTTAAATCAGATGTAATTGAGGAGTTTGAAGCAAAAGATACAGCAAATAATTCTCCTGGTTTTACTTCTTGAATAATGCTATCTTCTTTCCAATAGTTTTCTCTTGTTAGTACAACAGAGCCTTCGATTAGAATCGCTGCTCTTTTTATTCTTTTTCCTGATTTAAAGATGTATTGATCCTTTGTATAGTTTTTTAATTGCGAATCTAATAATTCTAATACATCATAATATTTATCTTTAGAAATCCCTTTAAATAAAGGAGTTTTGAATATTTTATCAATTTGTTTAATCATATATTTTTGTTGTAATTACAACACTCCTATAAAAGGATAACATAATGTTAAAAAGATAAAAATGAATATTTTCTGAACTTGTTTTGAGGATTTACAATTTTTTGCGTATATCACCTGTAAGAGGTATCTCATTTTGTGACATATACAATTAAAAATATTGATGAACTAACATTTGTGGATGACTACATGTTTGCTTTAGTAATTAAAAAAACAAACATTCCAAATGGAGAAGAAGATATTACGAGAGAAACTTAATATAAAACAGGTTGTGTTAAGATATATTAGAACATAGCAGTTGATTTAGATACTGTTGAAGATAAAGATTTAAGTGCTTTATCTATTTATATGGTATAGTAACAAATGGATTTACTTATATTAATTGATGAGCAAAGAAATAGATATTTTTCTAAAAATACAAGTTACTATATTAATATAATAGAAGTAAGGATTGGTGAATAAAATGATAGATCGTTATGCACGAAAAGAAATGCAAGAAGTATGGAGTGAACAAGCTAAATATGAAGCTTGGTTAAAAGTAGAAATACTAATAGATGAAGCTTGGAGCAAGTTAGGTCATATTCCAGAAGAAGATGTGAATAAAATTAAAGAAAATGCAAAGTTTGATGTAGACCGTATTGCTGAAATAGAAAATGAAACTAGACATGATGTTGTTGCATTTACAAGATGTGTTAGTGAATCACTAGGTGAAGAAAAGAAGTGGATTCATTATGGTATTACTAGTACTGATGTAGTAGATACAGCAAATGGTATTCGCTATAAACAAGCAAATGATATCTTACGTAAAGATATTGATAACTTTATGGAAATCTTAAAAGAAAAAGCGCTTCTTTATAAAGATACTGTTATGATGGGTAGAACACATGGGGTACATGCAGAAATAACTACATTTGGCATGAAATTTGCTCTATGGTATGAAGAAATGAAGCGAAATAAAGAACGTTTTGAACATGCGAGTAAGATGGTAGAAACAGGTAAGATTTCTGGTGCAGTTGGTACTTTTGCAAACATTCCACCATTTATTCAAGACTATGTATGTGAACAACTAGGTTTAGAATCTAGTGCAATCTCAACACAAATCTTACAAAGAGATAGACATGCTGAATATTTTGCTACACTTGCATTAATTGGTACAACTCTAGAACAAATGGCTACTGAAATTAGACATTTACAACGTACTGAAGTAAGAGAAGTAGAAGAAAGATTTAGAGCTGGTCAAAAAGGATCTAGTGCTATGCCACATAAGAGAAATCCTATTGGCTCAGAAAATATATGTGGATGTGCAAGAGTATTAAGAGGATATATGGTTACTTCTTATGAAGATGTTCCTTTGTGGCATGAAAGAGATATATCACATTCTTCTGCTGAAAGAATTATTGCACCTGATGCTACAGAACTATTAGATTACATGTTAAATCGTTTTGGAAATATCTTGAAAAATTTAACGGTATTTGAAGATAGAATGAAAGCAAATATCTATGCAACCCATGGCGTAATCTTCTCACAACGTTTTATGCTTAAACTAGTAGATAAAGGTTGGTCACGTGAAAAAGCATATGATACAGTTCAACCTCAAGCAATCAAAGCATGGAATGAAGGATTAGATTTTAAAGCATTAATGAAATCTGTACCAGAAGTTACTTCTACATTAAGTGATGAAGAAATAGAAGATTGCTTTGATCCTACATATCAAACAAAGAATGTAGATACAGTATTTAAACGTGTAGGTATCTTATAATTTTGATTGATAACGACTTCTTATCAAATGATAGGAAGTTTTTTTTATCTTCTTTTTAGGAAGAAAATCATCACATCTAATTCAAATAATTCTAGTTACCAAGATAAACACTAGGATATAAAAATCTGTATAAGTAACTATGAGTTTACTTTAACTACTTATACAGATTGATGTTATTTTATTCTTTATTCGAATTTGTTTTCGTAGTAATCATTTTCTAACATGGCGATATCTTCACCAGTTAAGTTATTTCGCGTAGTTGTATTTGCTTTACCGATTTTATTTAATACTGCTTGAATGTTTCTTCCATCTACTGCAACATAATCGCCTCGATCATTAAATGTACTTTTTGCAGTCATATGAAATTGTTTTGCATGACTTTTTTCTAATATTTCTACAATATTATTTTGATTGATACCACAACCTGGTAATATTTGTATCTTATTACCATATTCTTGTTCTAGTTTTGCGATTACATCTATTCCTTCTAGTACTGTTGGGGCACATCCACTAGTTAGTACTCTATCTACTTTACAAGAGATTAAGTCTTCTATACCTTTATATGGATCAATTAATTCATCAAATGCTTTATGGAATACCGCTTCTTTATGATAGGAATGAATTAGTTCTACCATTTTTGCTGTAGTAGAAATATCGATTGTACGATTTGGATTTAAAAAACCAAATACAATACCATCTGCACCATGCTCTAACATGATTTCTGCATCTTTAAACATTGTAGTAATCTCATAATCGTTATAACAAAATCCTGCAGTTCTTGGTCTTACCATACAAATAATCTTTTTACTAACAAGTTTTTTGGCTTCTAAAAGAGTTGCTAAAGAAGGGGTAATACCTCCTAGTTCTAATGAACTATTTAATTCAATACGGTCAATAGGGTATTTATTTGCTGTTATACAATCTGTTAAACTTCCACAACATATTTCAATTTGTAAATTTTGCTTTGTCATCATGCACCTCATTTGTTATCTATACTATAGAATAAAAAGGCTAAAATAGCTAAATGTAACAAAAATGTAAGAAAATGTAATAAAATATGTAACTTTTTGTGAAAGAATTGTGAAAATGTTTCAAATTTTGTTGACGGACGCATAAACACTGAATATATTTAATGCATAACTTATGAAGGGGGACAAAAAACATGAAGAAAAGCTTAGGTTATTTACTTTCTGGTATGTGTGCTTTAAGTCTAGTCGGTTGTGGAAGTAGTGGCTCTACAAGTTCTGCTACTGCTGCTAGTACTGCTTCTAGCACAAGTTCTACAGCTTCTGAGCAATCAATGACCGTTGCAATTGGTGCACAATTTGATACGCTAGATCCTGCAATTAGTACAACTGTATATAATGCGTATGTTATTCGCTCTATATATGGTGGTCTTACAAAAGTTAATGAAGATAGTTCCATAAGCTATGATTTAGCAGAAAGCTCTGAGACAAGTGAAGATGGCTTAACTTGGACATTCCATTTAAGAAAAGATGCGACATTCAATGATGGTACTCCAATTACTGCTGAAAACTATGTATATGCATATTTAAGAGCTCTATCTTATGGCGTTGATAATGCATTCCGCGTAAACGATATGCAACAAATGATCAAAGGTGCTCAAGACTATTCAACAAATGCATATGCTGTTGGTGAATCATTTGACTGTACAACAGAAGACCATAGTTCAGTTGGTATTGAAGCTACAGATGATTACACATTGGTACTAACACTGAACTATCCAGTATCTTATTTCTTACAACAGATTTCAGGAGGAGGTGTATGGTCAGCATTACCACTTGATACTCCTCAACATAAATCAGATTGGTCAGTTACTCCAGGATACTTAACTAGTGGTGAATATGAACTTGATGAATTTGCTTTAAATGATAAAGCAGTTATCACAAAGAGTGATTCTTATTGGAACGCTGATGATGTAAAGATGGAAAAAATCACATATCAAGTAATGCCAGATGTTGATGCTCAATATGCAGCATTCCAAACAGGGGATGTAGATATCGCATTAAGTGTTTCAGTTTCTACAGCTCTAAGCTTTAAAGGAACAGATAACCTATGGGTATTAAGTTATCCTAGTGTATATTCACTAGATATCAACTGTGGTGAAGATGGACCTGATTTCTTAAAAGATGTCAATGTTCGTAAAGCTCTATATGAAGCAATTGATAAAGAAGCATTAGTAGATGTAGTTGGTGGTGATGAAATCTATCCAGTATTAAATGGTTACGTTCCTTATGGTATCTTTGGAGCAACTAAAGACTTCCGTGAAGAAAGAGATGATGAAGGATATGAAACAACATATAACCCAGAAGATGCTAAAGCATTATTAGAAGCTGCAGGTTATAGTGAATCTAATCCATTAAAGTTCACATACAAATATTCTAAGAATAGTATTCATGAAGATGTAGCAACAATGCTTCAATCTATGTGGAGTGCACTAGGATGCGTAGAAGTTGACTTCGATGCTGTTGAATCTGGTGTATATTATGATCAATTAGATGAAGGTGATTTCGAAATTGCTCGTTATGGTCTAAATGGAAGTGCTTCTCCAATGAACTTCTTAAAGAACTGGACATCAGGAAACTTAGTATATGACAACATTGATGATCCAACATATGACAAGATGATTGATGATGCAAAATACATTGTAGATGGTGAAGAATTTGCTGAGGCTTTACATGAAGCTGAAGATTATATTGTTCAAGAACAATATAAAGTATTCCCATTATTCCAATTTGCTACACCAGCTCTAGTAAGCTCTAACTTATCTGGTTATGAATTACATAGTGCAAGTTTATACTTCAGCCACTGTGTAAAAAACTAAAAAAAGTTTCATAATTATCATTTAGGAAGAATTCAAAATAGTTAAGAATTCTTCCTAATTTTATATCAGTGAAAATATCAATAAAATGTAGATTTAAAGGGCGTATCTTCTAGGTTTTCTCCTATAACAATTTTGTGAGATTGTTAACAATGGAAATATTTATGAAAGAAAATGAAATATAAATGTAAATAATTTAAAAAGATTTGCAGAAAAATATTGACAGATGTTTTCAAAATGAATAATATAATTTTCATAACTTAAAGGGGGAAATTCCATGAAGAAAAGTTTAGGTTATTTACTTTCTGGTGTCATGGCTCTTGGTTTAGTTGGTTGTGGAGGTACAGGATCTACTGATACATCTACTACAACAGCCGGAACTACAACAGCAGACTCAAG
Source organism: bacterium (assembly GCA_963605225.1). Classification (GTDB taxonomy): domain Bacteria; phylum Bacillota_I; class Bacilli_A; order Erysipelotrichales; family Erysipelotrichaceae; genus Bulleidia. Next base: position 28,105 of record CAVCUC010000020.1, on the reverse strand, counting down.
CGCAAGTACAGGAAGTTCATCAATGGTTGTCGCTATTGGCGCACAATTTGATACTTTAGATCCTGCACTAAGTACTACTCTATATAACGCATATGTTATTGGATCAATTTATCAGGGCTTAACAAAAGTTGAAGCTGATAGCTCAACAAGCTATGCATTAGCTGAAAGTTCTGAAACAAGTGAAGATGGTTTAACTTGGACATTCCATTTAAGACAAGATGCTACATTCACTGATGGTACTCCAATCACAGCTGAAAACTATGTATATGCTTATTTAAGAGCTCTATCTTATGGTGTTGACAATGCATTCCGTGTAAACGATATGCAACAAATGATCAAAGGTGCTGAAGAATATTCAACAAATGCTTATACAGTTGGTGAATCATTCGATTGTACTACAGAAGATTATAGTTCAGTTGGTATTGAAGCTACTGATGATTACACATTAGTACTAACACTTAACTATCCAGTACCTTATTTCTTAACAACAGTTGCTGGTGGCGGTGTATGGTCTCCATTACCACTTGATACTCCTCAACATAAGTCAGATTGGTCAACTGAACTAGGATATGCTACATGTGGTCAATATGAATTAACAGAATTCTCATTGAACGACAAAGCAGTTCTTGTTAAGTCTGATTCATACTATGCTCCTGAAGAAGTAACAATGGAACAAATTACATACCAAGTAATGCCAGATGTTGATGCTCAATATGCTGCATTCCAAACAGGTGATGTTGACGTTGCATTAAGCGTATCTGTTTCTACAGCTCTAAGCTTCAAAGGAACAGACAATCTATGGGTATTAACATATCCTAGTGCATATTCTCTAGTTCTAAACTGTGGCGAAAGCGGACCTGATTTCTTAAAGGATGTTAACGTTCGTAAAGCTCTATATGAAGCTATCGATAAACAAGCTCTTGTAGATGTTGTTGGTGGTGAAGAAATTTATCCAATTCTTGATGGTTATGTTCCATTTGGTCTATATGGCGTAAGTGGTGATTTCCGTGAAGAAAGAGATGCTGAAGGTTATGAATCATCATATAACCCAGAAGAAGCTAAAGAATTATTAGCAGCTGCTGGTTATACAGAAGAAAATCCATTAAAGTTCACTTACAAATATTCTAAGAACAGTATCCATGAAGATGTTGCTACAATGCTTCAATCTATGTGGAAAGCTTTAGGATGTGTTGAAGTTGATTTCGATGCTGTTGAATCTGGTGTTTACTATGATCAATTAGATCAAGGTGACTTCCAAATTGGACGTTATGGTTTACAAGCTAGTGCTTCTCCAATGAACTTCTTGAAGAACTGGACATCTGCTAACCTTGTATATGATTCAGTAGATGATCCTACATATGATGAAATGATTAACGAAGCTAAGTACATCGTTGATCCAACTGAATTTGCTGAAGCATTACATGATGCAGAAGATTACTTAATTCAAGAACAATATAAAGAATATCCATTATTCCAATTCTCATCTCCAGCTCTAGTTAACTCTAGTCTATCTGGATATGAACTACATGGAACAATGCCATACTTTAGCCAATGTACTAAAGACTAGTTAAATTTTGTAGTAAAATAGCTGAGAGGGTCGTCTTGGACGACCTCTCAGTGTTTGTTAAGAGACACTCAGGGGGAGAAAAAAATGGAGAAAATTACCTTAGAAGATATTGCTAAGATTCAATTTGCAAGCAATATTCAACTAAGTCCTGATCATAAACATGTAAGTTATGTTGTGACTACACCGTGTCTTAAAGAAAATTCATATAACAAAGACATTTATTATATGAATCTTGATACTGGTAAATATATGCAACTAACGCATGATGGTAAATCTAGTGATGCTATTTATGATGATGAACAAACATTACTATTTTCTGCTAATCGTTCTAAGGAAGATGATGCAGAAGCATTCACACATAAAACAGTTTTCTATCGTTTGCCATTAGATGCTGGTGAAGCTTATCGTGCATTTGAAATTCCATTAAATGTAATGAGTATTCAGAAAGCTAGTAAAAATCTATATGTTGTAAAGGCTTTAGTTGATTGGAACGAACCTGATCCAAAAAAAGAAACAAAAGAATATTGTGAAGAACAAAAAGATTATCATATTTTCGAAGAAGTCCCATTTTGGGGAAATGGAAGAGGTTTTATCTCAGGTAAAAGAAGTGCTCTATATCTCTTTAATGAATTAGATGGGTCTCTCTTAAGAATCACTGAGAAATATACAAATGTATCTAGTTATGATGTAAATGAAAATAAGATTGTTTATGTCTCTAGAACATATGAGGATTTATTTCCGACAACTGCTAGTTTAACGTTATATGATATTTCTTCTAAAAAGAAAAAAGTCATTGTTAAACAAGGAAAAGAAAAAATCGGTGAAGTTGTTTTAAATCATAATGACGTTATATTTACTGCTACTGACATGAAAAAATGGGGTAGTGGGGAACTAGAAAAAATCTATCGTTATGATATTGAAAACAAAACACGTTCATTGATATTTGAAAATAAAGAAGAAGTAGCGATTGGTGATACACCACTATGTGATACATTACAAGCTAGTGGTACAAGTATCAAATGTGTAGGTCATGACATATATCTAAAAGTTATGATTCATTATCAAAACTTCATTTATAAATTAGATGAAAACAATGAGTTTACAAAAGCATTTGATTTTGATGGATGTATTGCTGGATTTGATGTAGATGAAAAACATCTCGTTATGATTGCTTCTAGTGCAAATGAAACTAATGCAATTTACAAAGTAGAAGATGCTAAGGCAATTACTTGCCGCGCACTCAATACAGAACTATTAAAAGATAAATACATTGCTCAAGCAGAATATATTCCATTTACAAATCGTGCTGGGCAAGAAATTGATGGATGGATTTTAAAACCAAAAGGATATAGTCCTAAAAAGAAATATCCTGGTTTATTAGAAATACATGGTGGACCAAGATGTGCATATGGAACTAGCTTCTTCCATGAAATGCAAGTCTTAGCTTCTAATGGATACTTTGTATTCTTTACTAATCCTAGAGGAAGTGAAGGGTATGGCGATGAGTATGCAGATTTACGTGGTAAATATGGAACAATTGATTTTGAAGATTTAATGGATTTTACAGATCACGTATTAAAGACATATAAACAAATTGATTCTAAGAGAATTGGTTGTTTAGGTGGTAGCTATGGTGGTTTCATGTGTAATTGGATTGAAGGCAATACTGATAGATTTAGTGCTATTGCATCACAAAGATCTGTAAGTAACTGGGTATCTGATTTTGGCACAAGTGAAATTGGTGTTACTTTTGATTCTAATGAGATGGGTGCTACACCTTGGAGTGATATGACTAAGATGTGGGATCAATCACCATTAAAATATGCATGTAACGCAAAAACACCAATATTATTTATACATTCACTATGTGATTACAACTGTCCAATCAATCAAGGTGTAGAAATGTTTACAGCAATGAAATATTTCCATGTACCAAGTAAGATGGTTGTATTTGAAGGAGAAAATCATAGTTTATCTAGGAGTGGTAAACCAAAACATCGTATCCGTCGTTTGAAGGAAATGAAAGATTGGTTTGATCAATATTTAGGATAACAAAAAGGGGGAAACAGTATGTTAAAGTATGTAATAAAACGTTTGTTATATGGTGCAGTAACATTATTTGCCTTAATGGCAATCACATTTTTCTTGATGCACAGTATTCCTGGTTCACCATTTGGTGGTGAAATGGATAAGCTACCTGCAAATGTCAAAGAATTAATGATTCAACATTATCAATTGGATCAACCAATTCTTGTACAATTTGTTAGCTATTTAAAGAATGTTGTTAGAGGTGATTTCGGTACTTCACTTGTTCGTAAAGGACAATATGTTATGGATATCATCACAAGAGGTTTACCTTATACAGCAAAACTTGGTGCTTGTGCATTCTGTGTAGCATTAGTTGTTGGTGTAGGACTTGGTTCTGTATCAGCGTTCTCTAAAAAGAAATGGGTTCAAGGTATTACAGCATTTGTCGCAACAATTGGTGTTAGTGTACCAAGCTTCTTATTTGCTTTATTCTTAATGTATTTATTTGGTGTATGGCTAAAAGTATTACCAATTATTGGTTTGAATTCACCACAAAGTTATATCATGCCATCAATTGCATTAGCTTTATCACCAATTGCCATGATTTCTCGTTTAACGAAGAGTTCATTAACAGAAGAATTAAGACAAGATTATATGATTCTTGCATTATCTAAAGGTACTGGTTATTCAAAAGCTGTATTTAAACATGCATTAAAGAATGCCATTATTCCAGTAATTACTTATGCAGGACCATTACTTGCATCTTTATTAACAGGCTCATTTGTTGTTGAGTCTATGTTCTCTATTCCAGGTATTGGTGCAGAATTTGTTGGTAGTGTAAGTAACCGTGACTATACATTAATTATGGCTTTGACAATTATTTATGGTTCTATTGTCATTGTTGCAAATATCTTAACGGATGTCATCAGTGCGATGATTGATCCACGTATTCGTTTGAAATAAGGGAGGATAAGAAAATGTCAGAATTAAACGTTGAAGAAATGAACAAAGTATTACCAGCTGATGCTTTTGAGAAACTTCCTGAAGATGAAAAGAATAACGAATTTATTGCGATGAAATCTAAGACATATTTCCAAGATGTCTGGTTTCAATTTAAGAAGAATAAACTAGCTGTAGCAGGATTAATCTTCTTAGTTATCATGATTTTATTTGCTGTATTTGGTCCAATGTTTTCTAAATATACATATGATGGACAAGACTTAACAAGCCGTAACTTATTACCTTGTGCTGAACATTGGTTTGGTACAGATAAGTTTGGTAGAGACTTATTCGTCAGAGTTATGTATGGTGGTCGTATTTCACTAGCTGTAGGATTTGCTGCAGCATTAATCAATCTATGTATTGGTGTAGTTTGGGGTGGAATTTGTGGCTATGTTGGTGGCAAGCTAGATATGATTTTAATGAGATTAGTTGATATTATCTATTCTGTTCCAACATTACTATATGTCATCTTAATTATGTTAGTATTTGGTTCTAATGTCTTCTCTGTATTACTTGCAATTTGTATTAGTTCTTGGGTAGGTTTAGCTAGACAAGTACGTGCTCAAGTTATGGCACAAAAGCAACAAGAATATGCATTAGCAGCACGAGTAATTGGTGCTAGTGATAAGAGAATCTTATTCAAACACTTAATCATGAACTCTATGGGTCCAATTATCGTTAATACAACATTAATGGTACCAAGTGCTATCTTTACAGAAGCATTCTTATCATTCGTTGGTATTGGTATTAGTATTCCACAGGCTTCTTGGGGTACTTTAGCAAATGAAGCTCGTTCTTTAATTGCAACTCAACCTATCCAAATGATTTGGCCTGTAGCAGCAATCTGCTTAACAATGTTATCTCTAAACTTTATTGGTGATGGTCTAAACCAAGCACTAGATCCAAAGAAACGTCATTAATAATGAAAGAGTATCCAATTTTAGAAGTAAAAAATCTAACAATTCAATACGAAAATGAAAATGGCACGATTATCGCTAATCGTGCTGTTTCCATGGAATTGTATCAAGATGAAATAACAGGTATTGTTGGTTATAACGCTTCAGGTAAATCTACTTTGTTAAAAGCTATCATGGGACTTTTACTTAAAGAAGCCTCGATAAAAGAAGGGCAGATTTTATACAAAGATAAAGATATTACAGAATATAAAGATATAGATTTTTTTGCTTATCAAGACATGATGAAGGTAGTCAGAGGAAAAGAGATTGCAATGATTTTCCAAAATCCTACTTCTTATTTTGATCCAACGATGAAGATATCCAAACAAATCTATGAAGCTCTTCCTAAAGATATTCCTTTATTAAAAAGAAAAGCACATGCTTTAGATTTACTCAATGAATTTCATGTACAAGATGCTTCAAAAGTACTAAAGAGTTATCCAATGGAATTATCTGGTGGAACATTACAAAAGATTATGATTGCATTAGCTTTAATGCATCGTCCTAATGTCTTATTATGTGATGAACCATTTAGTGCACTAGATGAAATAAGTACAAAAGAAATGATTGATATCATTAAAAAATATAAGGCAGAAACAAAGATGAGTGTAATCCTTGTTAGCCATGACATAGAACTAGTAAAAGAACTTTGTGATAATGCTTATATGATGAAAGATGGAGTAATCAGTGCTTGTTATGAAGTTCCTCTAATGTTTGAACAACCAACAGATGAAGATGTGATAAATTATATTGCAATGAAAGAAGAATAAAATATGTTAGTAATTAAAAATGGTTTAATTCATGATAGTGTTAGCGATAAACCGTATGCCGCTAATATTGTTATTGAAAATCAAAAGATTAAAGACATTACAACTAATGACGCTAGCTATGACGCTAAAGTCATTGATGCAAGTTCTTTAAATGTTTATCCAGGTTTTATAGATGCTCATAGCCATATTGGTTTAGCAGGAACGGGTATTGGTTTTGAAGGAACAGATTATAACGAAATAAATGATATTGTTTGTCCTCAAATGAGAGCGATTGATGCATTTAATCCATTTGATCCTACCTTAACAGAAGCTGCTAAAGCAGGGGTAACAACAGTTGCGAGTGGTCCAGGTAGTGCTAATGCACTAGGAGGAACATGGATTGCAGTGAAAACTGTTGGAAAATGCGTTGATGATATGATTGTAAAAGATCCTGTTGCGATGAAATGTGCTTTTGGTGAAAATCCTAAGAGATGTTATCGTACAAAAGGTAACTCTGCTAGAATGTCTACTTCAGCTCATTTAAGAGAAATGCTATTTAAAGCAAAACAATATGATGCAAAAAAGAAAGCGGCAAATGGTGATATTACAAAGATGCCTGCTTATGATATCAAGATGGAAGCTTTATTACCTGTAATTCATAAAGAAATACCTTTAAAAGCTCATGCACATCAAGCAAATGATATTTTAAGTGCTATTCGTATCGCTAAAGAATTTGATGTAAGACTAACATTAGAACATGTAACAGAAGGCCATTTGATTAGTGATATTCTTGCTCAATATAAAGATGAATACCCTATGGCAGTAGGACCTACTTTATCTCATGCTAGTAAATTTGAATTAAGAAATATTTCTTGGACTACACCAGGTGTATTAGCAAACTTAGGATGCCAAGTTTCAATTATTACAGATCATCCATTTGCTTTGGAAAGCTATCTACCACTATATGCAGGAATGGCTGTAAAAGCAGGTATGAAAGAAAGTGATGCCTTAAAAGCAATTACAATTAATCCTGCAAAACATTTAGGCATTAGTGATAGAGTAGGATCAATTGAAAAAGACAAAGATGCAGATATAGTGGTATATGAAGGTAGTCCACTAGAATCTACTTCTAATGTTAAATATGTAGTAATTAACGGCAATGAAATTTAGGGAGGAAAAAATATGTTGTTGATTAAAAACGGTTTGATTCATGATTTAGTAAACAAAGAACCTTACAAAGGGGAAGTACTATGTGACGGTACTAAGATTGTTGCGATTGGTGAAAAAGTAGAAGCACCAAGTGATGTAACTGTTCTTGATGCAGAAGGTAAAAATGTTTATCCAGGCTTTATTGATGCACATAGCCATTTAGGACTAGATGGTTATGGTATTGGTTTTGAAGGAGCAGACTACAATGAAATGAATGATATCTGTACACCTCAACTTCGTTCTATTGATAGCTTTAATCCATTAGATCCTACTGTAGCACAAGCTCGTGATGCTGGTATTACATGTGTTGCGACAGGACAAGGTAGTTCTAATGCAATAGGCGGTACATGGATTGCAGTAAAAACTGTTGGAAAATGCGTTGATGATATGATTGTTAAAGATCCTATTGCGATGAAATGTGCATTAGGTGAAAATCCTAAACGTTGTTATAAAGACAAAGGCAATTTTGCTCGTATGTCTACTGCTGCTCATTTACGTGAAATGATCTTCAAAGCAAAAGATTATAAGGCTAGAAAAGATGCAGCGAGTGGTGATGTAACAAAGATGCCAGCATATGATATGAAGTGTGAAGCAATGATTCCTGTACTAAATAGAGAAATTCCTCTAAAAGTTCATGCTCACCAAGCAAACGATATCTTAACAGCTATTCGTATTGCTAAAGAATTTAATCTAAAATTAACTCTTGAACATACTACTGAAGGTCATCTAATTGCTGATATCTTAGCTAAATATAAAGATGAAGTACCTATGGCAGTTGGCCCAACACTTACTCATGCTAGTAAATTTGAACTTCAAAATAAATCTTGGACAACTCCAACTGTATTATCAAATTTAGGATGCCACGTATCCATTATTACAGATGCTCCTGTAACACCACTTCAATATTTACCACTATGTGCTGGTCTTGCTGTTAAAGCTGGTATGGATCCATATGAAGCATTAAAGGCGATTACAATTAATCCTGCTCATCATATTGGTATTGCAGATAGAGTTGGTTCTCTAGAAGTAGGTAAAGATGCCGATGTCATCATTTATGATGGTGATCCATTTACTGTAGAAAGTGAATGTGTTCATGTAGTCATTAATGGTGAACAAGTTAAATAATTGACGAATTTAAACTTCTATATGATGATTCATATAGAAGTTTTTTTAGAAAGGACTTGTTCATGAGTAAAGTAATATTTTTAGATGTTGATGGTACATTAATTGATTATGAGGCAAAGATGCCACATAGTGCAGGAATAGCGGTTGAAAAAGCGAGAAAAAATGGACATAAAGTATATATTTGTACAGGATGCTCTAAGGCAGAAATATTAAAAAGAAATTTATGTGATTTAGATGGCATGATTGGTGGTAATGGGGCATATGTTGAATCAAATGGTCAAGTAATCATGCATCAAGGATTATCTAAAGAAGATGTAAAACATATCGTAGATTGGTGTAATCAAAGAAAGCTTGGTTTTTATTTAGAAAGTAATAGTGGCATGTATTGTAATGACTATATGTTAGAACAAGGACCTAATACAATGCGTAAATATATTCTAGGTAAAGGTGCTAGTGAAAAAGATGCTTCTAATAAAAGTAATACATTTATTTCTAATTTTATCTTACTAAAAGGGGATGATTTATATCGTGACGATGTAAATAAAATAAGTTTTATCTTAAGCAGTTATCAAGATCATTTAGATTCTAAGGAAGAGTTTAAACATCTTGTGGCTAATACTTGGGGTGGAAGAAATGAAGAAGCTTTATTTGGTGATTTAGGTCCTACAGGTATTACAAAAAGATATGCGATAGAAGTATTGCTGGATTATTTACATGTTTCTAAAGAAGATACGATATCTTTTGGAGATGCGAAGATTGATTTATCTATGTTTGAATGTTGTGGCTATAATGTCGCAATGGGAAATGGTGGTAAGGAAATTAAAGAAGCTGCTGATTATATAACAGATGATGTAAATCGTGATGGCTTATATAAAGCATTTGAATATTTAAAGTTAATTTGAGTAAACAAAAAGTACGACTAGTGTGTAATCGTACTTTTTATATGCATCAATTATAGTAATTCTTTACGAATAATATTGCCATTTCTTTCTGGACTAACAGAAACTAAGCTAATTGTTGTTTTTAAATAGTTCTCAATGAATAAGACATATTTTTGACATGCTGTAGGTAGTTCTTCAAATGTTCTAACATTAGAAATATCTTCTGTCCAACCATCTAGATATTCATATACAGCTTCTGCTTTTTCTAAGTCTTTTAATGAAGCAGGGATTGTATCGTAAACTTTACCGTTAATCTTATAACCAGTACATACTGGAATCTTATCTAATCCTGTTAATACATCAATCTTAGTTAATGCAATATCTGTTAAACCATTTAAGATAACAGCTTGTTTAATGACTGGTAAATCTAACCAACCAACTCTTCTAGGTCTTCCTGTTGTAGCACCATATTCAGCACCTTTTTCTCTTAAGTCTGAACCAACTTGATCTAATAATTCAGTAACAAATGGTCCTTCACCAACACGAGTAGAGTAAGCTTTTGCTACACCAATAACTTTACCTAATTTACTAGCTGCTACACCAGCACCTTCACATACCCCAGCAGAAGTAGGTGAAGAAGAAGTTACATAAGGGTATGTGCCATAGTTAATATCTAACATGTTGGCTTGTGCACCTTCAAATAGTACATTTTCGCCATTGTCGATTGCTTTATTTACTTTATCTACAGCATCTACCATTCTTGGTAGTAATTGTTCACGAACAGTTTTGAATGTTTCTAATAATTCTTCTAATTTAAATGGTTCACCATTATATAGTTTTACGATTTCTTCATTTTTAAGTTCTAATACATGAGATAACTTTTCTGTAAATACATCCCAATCTTTTAAATCACATACTCTTAAACCGATACGATTATATTTATCAGCGTAACATGGTCCGATACCATTCTTTGTTGTACCAATCTTTAACTTACCAGCTTTAGCTTCTTGAAGTTCATCAATTCTAACGTGATATGGCATTAATAAGTGTGCACGATCACTCACTTTAACATGATCACATGTCATACCATTTTTTTGTAATGCTTCAATTTCTTGTTGTAAAACTAAAGGGTTAACAACAACTCCTGGTCCAATAATACATAGTGCTTTTTCATTTAAAATTCCAGAAGGTAATAAATGTAAAACTGTTTTTTTACCATTAACAACTACTGTATGACCAGCATTATTACCACCTTGGAAACGAACAACCATGTTCATTTTTCCTCCAAGAAGGTCTACAATTTTACCTTTTCCTTCGTCTCCCCATTGGGCACCAACTACAACATAACTTGACATAAAAAATCTGTCTCCTTTTTTGACCTAAATATTTTATCACAATATGTATAGAAGTTTATACAAATAGATGAAATCCCTTTTGATGCATAAACTTTAATCATTTGCTAAAATAGCTAGGAAGGAAAAAAGGAGAATAAAAAAAATGAGTCAAGAAAAAGATTGTGATAAGTGTGGTACAGAAGGTTGTACACATGATTGTTCAACTTGCAGTAGTAAAGGAGAAAAAGTAGATTTTCATATTAATCCAAGTCCAAAAAGTCATATTTCTAAGATGATTGGTATTGTTTCAGGTAAAGGTGGAGTAGGAAAATCTTTCGTAACAGCAACACTAGCTTCAGCAATGAGTAAAAAAGGAAAAAGAGTTGCGGTATTAGATGGTGATATCACAGGTCCAAGTATGGCTAAAGTATTTGGTATTACAGAAAAAGCTATGGGAGATGGAGAATTAATTCTTCCAGCAATTACATCAACTGGTATTCAATTAATCAGTACAAATATGTTATTAGATGCGGATGAACAACCAATTATTTGGAGAGGTCCTATGGTTGCTGGTATCTTAAAACAATTCTATCAAGAAGTATATTGGGATGATGTAGATTATATGTTTGTAGATATGCCTCCAGGAACAAGTGATGTTCCTTTAACAGCATTCCAATCATTACCATTAGATGGCATTGTCATTGTGACAAGTCCTCAAGACTTAGTATCTATGGTTGTAGAAAAAGCTATTAACATGGCAAAGATGATGAATGTAAATATTCTAGGCCTAGTAGAAAATATGAGTTATGTAGAATGTAGTGATTGTGGTCATAAGATTCATGTTTTTGGTGAGAGTCATACAAAAGCAATTAGTGAAAAATATAATCTACCAATTTTAGCTGAAATTCCATTACGTGAAGGACAAGCAACTAAAGCAGATAGTGGTAAAATAGAAGAACTAGAAATACCTGAACTAGATAATGTAATTTGCACAATAGAATCATTATAAGTTCACACTTATTTCACAATCGTTCAATAAAGTATTAGTGGAGGAAAGAGTTATGGCAAAAATACTAGTAACAGATGATGAACAAAAGATTAGAGAAATGATTCGTAAATATGCTGAATTTGAAGGATTTACAGTAGAAGAAGCGAAAGATGGTTTTGATGCTGTAAGTAAAGCAGACAAAGATAATTTTGATTTAATCGTTATGGATGTAATGATGCCAGGACTCGATGGATTTAGTGCAGTAAAAGAGATTAAAAAGAAAAAGCCTAATATTCCAGTAATCATGTTATCAGCGCTAGGGGAAGAATACGATAAAATTCATGGATTTGATCTTGGTGTTGATGACTATGTCGTTAAACCATTTTCTACAAAAGAATTAATGATGAGAATTCATGCAATCTTAAAAAGAACTAGCCCTGAAACAAGTGATACAGATAAGTTTATTCTTCACGATTTAGTCATTGATTATGCGGCTAGAACGGTAACAATCAAAGGAGAAAGAGTGCAACTTTCACCAAAAGAATATGATTTGTTAGTTTATCTAGTAAAAAATAGAGGAATTGCTTTAACTCGTGAAAAGATACTAGAAACAGTATGGGGTTATGATTTCTTTGGAGATGATCGTACATTAGATACACACGTAAAGCTATTACGTAAAAATATTGGGGAATATAGTAAATATATTGTGACTTTAAGAGGGGTAGGTTATCGCTTTGAAAAAGATGACTAGTCTAAAATGGAAAATTGCTAAATATCTTTTGGCTTTTGGTGGCAGCTTAATCGGTTTAATTGCCTTATTTCAAATTGTGTTACTTGAACCAATGTATGAAAATTCAAAAATTAATACTGTAAAACAAGCTACAACAGAAATTATTTCATCTATCGCTAAAGATGATTTATCCGATACGATGTATAGAGTATCTGCGGAAAATGATTTATGTATTCGTATATATAGCGAAAGTAGTAGCATTTATGCGGGAAATGTAGGGTGCGTACTATATCGTATGAGCAATGAAGAACTAGTAAAAGAAATTTCTGAAGCTAGGTCTAATAACAATTCTTATTTATCTACCAAAAATGAATCATTTGATGGAAATGAGAAAAGTTCGATTAAAGATATTACTTATACAAAAATTACTGATGTAGCAGATCATACCTATATCGTTATGGTAAATACTAGTATTACACCAGTAGATGCTACTGTAAGTACATTAACAAAGCAATTATGGATAATTTCTATATTTGTATTATGTGTAGTAATTGTGCTTGTTCTACTCATGAATCGTAATATTGCGGCACCTCTTATTTCTTTAAATGAATCTGCTAAGCAAATTGCTAAAGGAACTTATACATACAATGATAAGGTGAATTCATATCAAGAAGTATATGAACTAAATGAAACATTAAAACAAGCATCGGTAGATATCCAAAAGGCTGATCAAGCAAAACGAGATTTGATTGCGAATGTCTCTCATGATTTAAGAACACCATTAACCATGATTAGTGGATATGGGGAAATGATGAAAGATTTACCTGGTGAAAAAACAGATGAAAATTGCCAAGTAATCATTGATGAAGCAAAGAGATTAACGTACTTAGTAAATGATTTATTAGATTTATCTAAGTTAGAAGAAAAGAAGATTTCTTTAAATCCTACAATATTTAATTTATCTTTATTAGCACAAAGAGAGTTAAGAAAATATGATGTATATAGTGTAAATGAGGGTTATACATTTACAACAAATATTGAAGAAAACTTATATATTGAAGCGGATGAGAAACGAATTGAACAAGTATTCAATAACTTTATGACTAATGCCATCAATTATTCTGCTGATAACAAAAACATTGAAATTAGAGTCTTTAGAAAAGATGAAAATATTCGTTTAGAAGTAGAAGATCATGGTGTAGGTATTTCTAAAGAAAACTTACCTAATGTTTGGGAAAGATACTATAAGATTAATGCGGAACATATTCGCTTTACTAAAGGTAGCGGTATAGGACTAGCCATTGTTAAAGAAGTACTAGAATTACATCATGCAAAATATGGTGTAATTAGTGAAGAAGGAAAAGGTAGTACATTCTATTTTGAATTAAAAGAAGCTTCTTCTCCAAAATAACTTGAAACAAAGACAAATTAAGTCGCTTTATTCCTAAAAAGGTTGTAAGATATAACTAGTTAGAAAACGTAAAATCATGATGAAAAGAGAGGGTACAAACATGAATTTAAATAAATTAGGAATTGTTGCATTATCTGTAGTTACAATGATGACACCAGTTTCAACTGTAGTGTTAGCTGAAGATCCAACACCTACACCAGATGCAAAAAATTCAAATATTACATATACAATTGATTCAAGTTATGAATGGTCAATTCATTCTGACTTAAATTTAAATAACGCTACAGCTTCAAATCCTGTTTCAGGTGATGTTACTGTAACAAAAGCAAATATCGCTTCAAATCAAAACTTAACTATTGCAATTAAAGGCTCTGGAACTGATGGTGCTTTTACAATGAAAGATTTAAATGGTACTGGTACTAATGAAATTGCTTATTCTGTTAATGGTGGCAATGTTACAACAGGAAGTACAATTTTAACAGTTACAGCAGGGGAAACAATGCCTAAAGCTGTTAGTTTAAAATTTGCCTTAGCAAGTTCAGATGTTAAAGCTGGTAACTATAAAGGACAAGTCATTTATACAGCAACTTTAAATTCAACTGCAGATTAATAAACGCATTCATTAGAAGATTAGAAAGCTATAGTTTAGTAGACTATAGCTTTTAGAGTATATATAGGTTATTAGAAAACAAAGAAAGAAGGGAGAAATATGATACTGTTTAGAAAAAATTTATTATTTATTTCAACTCTTACTTTTTTGTTTGCTATCTTTTTAAATCAAAATATTTACGCAAATGAGGAAACAACCTATAAAAATGATACAAGTACATACGAAGTGACAATTCCTGCTTATGTATCTTTTAATGATAATCATGAGTCTACACTCAATATTACGGGAAAAGTTTCTAAGTTAAATGAATTAACGATTAGCGTTAATTCTGAAAATGACTTTAAGCTTAAGAATGGAAATCAACTAATTTCTTATACGGTAAAAGATGGAGATAATGAAGTGACACAAAATACATCTTGGTCTTTTCCTACAGGGAATGATTTAAGCAAGTATGAAAATGATTCAGAGTTTTCTAAGACTTTAGATTTAAAACTGAATGAAACTGGATCAACAAATGGAACATATAGTGATCAACTTGTTTTTACTTTTACAGATAAAAAATGTTATGAGTTAACAGTGATGCCATATGTTATGGATAACCCATCAGAGTCAATGATAGATATAAACTTTGATGTTTATGTAAATGGTCAACTAGCAGGTAATGAGACATGGTTTTTTGATCATTTTGTTCCTTTAGGATCAACTTATGAAGTGAAAAATATTAAGTTAACTACAGATGAATATACGTATAAGGGAGAAGAGTCTTATACAGGAACGGTTCATGAAAATACAACAATAAATCTTAATGTTCAAAATAAATATAAAACGATTAGCTTTGACGCTAATGGTGGATCATGCTCTATGACTTCTAAAAAGGTTGAATATGGTGGGGTATATGGCGAATTACCTACACCAACTTATTCTGATGCAGGAGTAGAATTTAAGGGTTGGTATAAAGCAGATGGTACATTAGTACAAGAAACAGATATTTGTACAAGTAATATCACACTGTACGCTCATTGGAGTAATGTTGCTACATATAAAATGGTTTCAGGATTTGATTTCTGGACGAAACTAGATAAAGATGTAACAAGTATTGTATTTACATATATTGATGCTCCAAAAGATAAAGATGTAGTTGATTTAAGTGCTAATGGAGATCAATCGGTAGTAGGTTGGTTAGATGGAACAACATATTATGTTAGTACACAAAATCAATATAAGAAGGTAATCTTTAATGAAAATTCAGCACAAATGTTTTATTTGCACCAAGATATTACATCTTTTGATTTTTCTAATATTGATACAAGCTTAGTAACAGATATGACAAATATGTTTTCCGCTACTGGAGTTGAAAGTTTAGATTTAAGTAATTTTGATACGAGTAATGTAACATCAATGACGGGTATGTTTAATTATTGCTCAAATTTAAAATCATTAGATTTATCAAATTTCAATACAGAAAAAGTAACTGCAATGCATGCAATGTTTGAAGGTTCTTCATCATTAAAATCTATACAGTTCTCAGAAAACTTTAATACAAAGAATGTAACAGATATGGAAGATATGTTCCAAGATTGTTCATCTCTAGAAACATTAGATTTAACAAGTTTTGACATGAGTAATGTTTTGTATGTAATGGAGATGTTTAAAAACGATAAAAAGTTAAACGCAATCTATGCGACAAGTAAATTTGATTTAAAGAATGTCACATCAGGATATAACGATTATTACATGTTTGAAAATTGTGAAAGTTTACCAAACTTTAAATCATCTTCTGTTAATAAATATCAAGCAAAACCAGTTATAGATGGTGGATATATCTATATGGATGTAAGAACAGTTACATTTAACGCAAATGGTGGTACAAGTAGTCAAAGTTCATGGCAAGTAGAAAATGGGCATAAATATGGCTTGTATGGTGATTTGCCTACAGCAGAAAAAGAAGGGTACACATTTGGTGGTTGGTATACAGAACAAGATGGTGGCACTAAAGTGACAGGTGATACATTAATTGATTCGGATAGCGATATTACTGTATATGCACGTTGGATTGGTACTTCCTATAAATTAACTACAGGCAGCTTGTTTAATTCGAAAATTCCTGATTCTGTTAAAAAAGTCGTATTTACGGATACTGTTGTACCTGATGATGCGGTTATTACTGATTTATCTATTGCTCATGATTATTCTGTATTAGGTTATCTTGGAGTAAATAGTGAAGATCAAACAACTTGGTATGTAACAACAGGTGTAAGCAACCAAAAAGTCATATTTAATGAAGATTCTTCCTCTATGTTTGATGAATCTTTAACGACGATAAAGCATCGTTTAGAATATATTGAATTTAATGATAATATCGATACTTCTTTAGTAACAAATATGAACGCAATGTTTAAAGTTTGTTCAATTTTAAAAGAAGTAGATGTAACTAAATTGAATACAGCTAGTGTTTTAGACACGAGTTACATGTTTGCAGGATGTGAGGATTTAACAAGTTTAGATTTTACTTATTTTAATACTAGTAAAGTAGAGAACATGGAATACATGTTTACAAGATGTATAGGACTAACAAGTCTTAGTGTATCTAGCTTTGATACAAGTTCTGTAACAAATATGTCTTATATGTTTGCGGCTTGTATTAAATTAACAAACTTAGATGTTGCAAATTTTAACACAAGTAAAGTTACAAATATGAGTAATATGTTTATTTCATGTGATGGATTAACTACATTAGATTTATCTAGTTTTGATATGAGTAATGTAACGATATTAGAAGATATGTTTAGCAAATGTAATCAACTAGTTACTATTTATGCAAGAAACGAAAATGATATAGAAAAGTTTAATACAGCTACAAATACTCCAAAAGGTGTAACATTCTCTTTAAAAGAAACAAATTCTAGTGAAGAAAATTAAATGAATCTAGCAATAAGAAGGTGAGGAAACTCATCTTTTTATATTCCTTTGCAAATAATTAATATAGTGATATCATATTGATATCACATTAATATGTGAAGGAGAAAAATATGAAAGAAATTGAATTGAAGAAAAACCGTAATGGAATGCAAATGCTACTTCTACTACTTGGAATTTATTTACTTGCAGTAGTTGGTTTAATTTTAGGTGCTCAAAATACTTCAGGTATATTATTTATTATTTGTGTGATTTATATATCTGTAGGGTGGATTTTCTTTTTAGGATTAAGAGTTTTAAAACCACAAGAAGCTCTAGTATTAACTTTATTTGGTAAATATATTGGCACATTAAAAGGGGAAGGATTTTATTATGTAAATCCATTCTGTAGCTCAATTAATCCTGCAGCTAGTACAAAGCTAAATCAAAGTGGTGACGTAAAAGGAATTGAATCTCCTAATCAATTGACAAATAAAAAGATTTCTTTAAAGACTATGACATTAAATAATAATCGTCAAAAGATTAATGATGTTTTAGGTAATCCTGTAGAAATTGGTATTGCTGTTACTTGGAAAGTTGTGGATACAGCCAAAGCCGTATTTAACGTAGATAATTACAAAGAATATCTATCATTAATGTCTGATACAGCTTTAAGAGATGTTGTTAGGATTTATCCATATGATGTTGCAGAAAACATTGATACAACAGGTGATGGTATTGCGGATGATGGTAGTTTAAGAGGCTCAAGTTCTGTTGTTGCGGAAAGAATAAAAAAAGAAATACAAGCAAAAGTAGAAGTTGCTGGTATTGAAATATTAGAAGCAAGAATTACTTATCTTGCCTATGCTCCTGAAATCGCTGCTGTTATGTTACAAAGACAACAAGCTTCTGCTATTATAGATGCTCGTAAAATGATTGTGGAAGGTGCTGTAAGCATGGTAGAAATGGCCCTAAATAAATTAAAAGAAAATGATATTGTAGAACTAGATGATGAAAGAAAAGCCGCAATGGTATCTAACTTATTAGTTGTGCTATGTGGTAATAAAGACGCGCAACCTGTTGTAAATTCTGGAAGTCTATATTAATGGATGATTCTAAGAAAAAACAAATTCCTTTAAGATTATCTAGTAAACTATACGATCAAATAGCGAAATGGGCAGATGATGATTTTCGATCAGTAAATGGTCAAATAGAGTATTTATTAACAGAATGTGTTAAACAAAGAAAAAAGAATGGTAAATATGTCTCCGATACAATTGATGAACCGATAGAATTAGACATAGAGTAAACTTCTATCTATTTCTTTAGTCGTGTGCTAAAATGATTGCAATAAAAAGGAGTAAGAACATGGGGAAAACATTTGTATATAAGCCTCAAGGGGTATGTTCTAAGGAGATGGATTTTGTTATCAGTGAAGATAATAAAATAGAAAGTCTAGAAGTAATTGGTGGTTGCAATGGTAATTTAAAAGGTATTGCAGCACTAGTAAAAGGACAAGATATTAATGATGTAATTGAACGTCTAGATGGAATTCAATGTGGTTTTAAATCTACATCATGTCCAGATCAAATAGCCCAGGCACTTAAAAGCTATAAATTAAGCCAATAAGTCCTGGCTTTTTTTAGGAGATTTTCATGACAAAAATTAGTTTTATTCAAAAATATTTAAAAGGGAATCGTATATATTTAGTTTTAATGATTTTACTAGGAGTAATATCTGTTTTTTTTAGTTTACTTCATCCTTTAGTGTTCTCTTTTTTTATTGATAATGTCATAAACAAACAACCTATTGAAAATGAGTTTGTAAATCATCTTGTTATATCTATTGGTGGAATAGAAACTATACAGAATCATTTATGGATAGCTGGAGCAGTCATTATATTTGTATATGTTATGTCTTCTTTAGCACTTTATTTTAGAGGATATTTAAGTGGTTTAATCAGTGAGAATATGGTCTATCATATTCGTAATGATTTATATAATCACTTGCAAAAATTACCTTACTCGTATCACGTTAAAGTGAAAACTGGAGAACTCGTACAAAAGTGTACAAGTGATGTAGAACAAATTCGTAAAGTCATGGGGAACCAGTTACAACAAATTATACGTTCTATTTCAATCATCGTCATTGCTAGTGTTTTATTATGGAGAATCCATCCGTCTTTAACAATTAAATCAATATGTTTAATGCCTATTGTACTAGTGTATTCTTTATATTTTTATGAACGTTCACAAAAAGCATTTATGGATAGTGATGACGCTGAAGCACGTTTAACAACAATGATTCAAGAAAATTTATCGGGAATTCGTGTTGTTAAAGCATTTGGAAAAGAAAAATATGAGTCAGACCGCTTCGATGAAGATAATCAAAATTATCGTGATTTAACATTTCATATGGAACATTTACTAGGTCAATATTGGTCTTCAAGTGATATTTTATGTATGTTACAAATTATTATTGTGCTTTATTTTGGAATTATTGAAGCACAAAATGGTAGTTTATCGATAGGAAATTTCTTCGTCTTTATTTCTTATATTTCAATGATTTTATGGCCTGTGAGACAACTTGGTAGAATCTTAGCAGATATTGGTAAAAGCTCTGTTGCTATAAATCGTTTAGTAGAAATCTTTAATGAAAAAGAAGAAGATACAGAAAGTGGGATTACACCAAATCTTAAGGGAGAAATCACATTAACGAATGTTAGTTTCCAATATGATGATGCAAGTACTCCTACTTTAAAAGATATTAATATGCATATCCAAAGTGGTTCAACGGTTGCAATTATTGGACCAACAGGTAGTGGTAAAAGTTCATTAGTGCATTTACTAACAGGATTATATGATTATTCATCTGGATCAATATTATTAGATACATACGAATTAAGAGATATACAGAAAGAATACCTAAGAAGCAAAGTAGGTATTGTTTTACAAGAACCATTTTTATTTTCTAAATCTATCTATGAAAATATTCATTTAAGTAGCGATGGGTATTCTACTAATGATGTAGAAAAGGCAGCTAAAATTGCCCATATTCATGATGTTATCTACTCGTTTAAAGATGGATATGAAACACTAGTAGGAGAAAAAGGTGTTACTTTATCAGGTGGTCAAAAACAACGTATTGCGATTGCTAGAACCATTATGAAAGACAATAAAATATTAATTTTTGATGATTCATTAAGTGCAGTAGATACTGAAACTGATGCAAGTATTCGTTCTTCTTTAAATAAGTTACAAGAAGATGTCACAAAAATTATCATTACCCAAAGAATTAATAGTGCTAAAGATGCAGATTATATCTATGTCATAGAAAATGGGACAATTACTGCTTCAGGAACACATGATGAACTAATTCACCAAGATGGTTTATATAAGAGAATCTATGAGATTCAATCTTCTTATGTAGAGGAGGTGGAATAATGACAGTCGTTCGTTTTGAAGAAAAAACATATAATACAGATTCTTTTGATCTTACATTGTGGAAGAGAATACTAGGGTTATTAAAGAATCAAAAACATCGATTTATTAAACTAGCCGTATTGAATTGTATTATTGCCTTATTTGATGTTGCTTTACCATATATGAATAAAATCGCAATTGATACTTTTGCGACAGGTAAAGGATCTAAGCATGATTTAGTTTTATTTATGATTCTTTTTGTAGGATGTGCATTAGTACAAGCAATATGTGTTTATAACTATTTTATGACAGCTGGGCATATGGAAATGGATACAGCCTATGAAATGCGTAAAAATTTATTTGAAAAGCTTCAATCTTTATCGTATTCCTACTTTGACGTCACACCAGCAGGATGGCTATTATCAAGATTAACGAGTGATGTAACAAGATTATCTGAAATTTTGAGCTGGTCTTTGATGGATTTATTTTGGGGAATAAGTGTTATGTTAGGATCTGTAATTGTTATGTTTGTAGTAAACGCAAGACTTGCAATTATGGTTTTAATCATCGTTCCATTATTAGCTTATGTTACAAGATATTTTAATTTAAAAATACTCAAAAACTATCGTGATGTACGAAAGATTAATTCTAAAATTACAAATGGTTTTAATGAAGGAATCATGGGTGCTAAAACAACTAAGACACTTGTATTAGAAAACGTCAATTTTAAAGAATTTAACGAGCATACAAATAAGATGAGAAATGCAAGTATTAAAGCTTCTAAACTATCATCGATGTTTTATCCTATAGTATTTTCATTAAGTTCATTATCATTGTCTTTTATCTTAGTTTATGGTGGAAATAAAGTGTTAGCTGGCGCACTTGGCTTTGGTACGTTAATGATGTTTACAGAATACGCACGACAATTCTTTGATCCATTAAATCAAATTGCCAGTTTATTTGCGGAACTTCAAATGGCACAAGCTAGTGCAGAAAGAGTACTATCACTTTATGATGAAGAACCTAAGATTGTTGATAGTGAAGAAGTGATTCAAAAGTATGGGACGATTTTTGAACCTAAAACAGAAAATTATGAAGAACTTGTTGGTGATATCGAATTTAAAAATATAGATTTTTATTATCTTCAAGATCAATATATTTTAAAAGACTTTAATCTTCAGGTTAAGGCAGGAGAAACCGTTGCTTTAGTTGGGGAAACAGGATCAGGTAAAAGTACCATTATTAATTTATTATGCCGTTTTTATGAACCAGTAAATGGGGAAGTACTTATTGATGGTATAGATTATCGTAAGCGTTCTATTGGTTGGCTACATAGTAATATTGGCTACGTTTTACAATCTCCATTTCTTTTTAGTGGAACGATTAAAGAAAATATACGTTTTGGTAATTTAAACGCAAGCGATGAGGATATTATTCGTGCGGCAAAACTCGTTGATGCGCATAAATTTATCGTTGAACTAGAAAATGGTTACGATACTGATGTAGGAGAAGGTGGTAGTAGACTATCTATGGGGCAAAAACAATTAATATCTTTTGCTCGAGCAGTTATTGCTAATCCTTCAATCTTTATTTTAGATGAAGCAACTTCTTCAGTAGATACCGAGACTGAACAAGTGATTCAAGAAACAATTGATAAAGTAAAAAAGGGTAGAACAACATTTATTGTCGCTCACCGTTTGTCAACAATCGTAAATGCGGATAAGATATTAGTTATTCGACATGGTAAAATAGTCGAACAAGGAACCCATTTAGATTTATTAGCAAGTAAAGGATATTATTATCGTTTATATACAAATCAATTTATTGAAGATAAAGAAAAAGCTTTAATGGGAGAAAGAGGTTAAGTTATGTATTACTTGATTATGATTCTTGTATTTATATTAGATCAAGCATCGAAATATTTTATTCAATATACACCATCTCTTCATGGACAGATTGAATTAATTCCTCATTTTTTATATATCACATATGTAAAAAATACAGGTGTAGCTTGGAGTATGTTATCAGGAAAAAGAATCTTTTTGATTGTGATTGGTGTCATTGAAACATGTGTTTTAGTATATTTCTTCATCAAAATGAAAAAAGAAAACAATAAACCATATTGTATTGCTTTAGCATTAATGATTTCTGGTGCACTAGGAAATTTATATGATCGTTGTCTTTTAGGATATGTACGTGATTTTATTGATACATATCCATTTGGATATAACTTTCCAGTGTTTAATATTGCTGATTCAGCACTATGTATTGGTGTAGGATTATTACTTGTTTTAATGTTATTAGAAGAAAGGAATGAGAAGAAAAATGGATAACTTAAATTTAATTTGTGATGAAGAAAATATTCGAATTGACCGTTATTTGAGTTCTCATTCTGATTTATCTAGATCGTTTATTCAAAAGTTATCAGAAGAAGGAAAGATTACGGTTAATGGTAAAGCTGTTAAAAGTAGCTATAAAGTTTCTTTAAATGATGAAATAAGCGTAGAAGTTCCTGAAATGGAAAACTTAGAAACAAAACCTGAAAATATACCATTAGACATTCTTTATGAAGATAGTGATTTAATTGTTATTAATAAACCAAAAGGAATGATTGTTCATCCTGCTAGTGGTATTTATACAGGAACATTAGTAAATGCTTTGCTGTATCATTGTAAAGATTTATCAGGGATTAATGGTGTATTAAGACCAGGTATTGTTCATCGTATAGATAAAGATACTACAGGTTGTATTATTGCTTGTAAAAATGATTTTACGCATGTAGAAATCGCAAAACAATTAGAAACAAAAACATGTCATAGAGAATATCGTGCGATTGTTATGGGAAACATTGTTCATGATAATGGTATGATTGACGCACCTATCGGTAGAGACCCTAGAGACCGTCAAAAAATGACGGTTACAGATAAAGGCGGTCGCGATGCAAGAACTCACTTCCAAGTTCTAGAACGTTTT
The DNA here is from genome assembly GCA_963605225.1 of bacterium. Lineage (GTDB taxonomy): Bacteria > Bacillota_I > Bacilli_A > Erysipelotrichales > Erysipelotrichaceae > Bulleidia. The sequence goes on along the minus strand of CAVCUC010000020.1, from coordinate 4,225 downwards.
GGTAAGAGTACTTATGTTGAATGTGCTTTAGAAACAGGACGTACGCATCAAATTCGTGTTCATATGAAGTATATTAATCATCCTGTAATGGGAGATGAAAAATATGGAAAGAAATGTTCTTATATGAATACAAATGGACAAGTTTTACATGCGTATAAGATTACATTTATTCATCCTAGAACACAAAAAGAAATGACAATTGAAGCACCATTACCAGATTACTTCAATGAATTATTAAATATTTTACGTAAGGAAAGTGAACAATGATTTCTTTTAAAAAAATGCCTGTCACTTATACAGTGATATGTTTATGTGTAATTATATTTTTATGTATTAACTTTTTACCTCTAGGTTTAACAAAAACTGAAGCTGCTATTTTATTTGGAGCGTATTATAAAGCGTTTGTGTCTGCTTTTGAAGTATGGAGATTACTTACAGTAGGATTAGTTCATATTGAGTTATGGCACCTAATGATGAATATGGTTGCTTTATATTCACTAGGTTCTGTATTAGAAAAATATTATGGTAGCGTAAGATTTTTATTGATCTTAGTCATTTGTACAATTACTGGTAGCTTAGCTTCTTTTATTGGTGAAGGAAATGTAGTACTTGTTGGTTTATCTGGTGGTTTATATGGCTTAATGGCTGTAGAAATCATGTTAATTGTTAAAAGTGGGGCAATTCAAAATCCAGAGATTCGAAAAAGTTTAATATCAACAATAGTGATTAATTTAATGGTGAACTTTATTCCAGGTATTGGTGTATTAGCTCATTTTGGTGGTTTTGTAATGGGAATTTTATTAAGCTATACTTTTGATGTTTATTCTCATGACCGTAAATTACAAAGAAATTATCAAATTTGTACGATTACTTTATTTCTAGTTCTATGTGGCTTTTCTATTACGAAAAGATCTATTCCTAAAAGTGAGAGATATTTAGGGACAGATATTTCTTTATTGCAATTTGAAAAAGATCATGGACTAGGATTTTATACAGATTTTTTATGTGATAAATTAGAAGCGTTATATGGTAGTAAATATAGCGTTCGTTATTACTTAGATTAGGAGGATATTATGGATAAAAGAGAAAATACATTAACTTGGGATGAGTATTTTATGGGACTCGCACACTTAAGTGCTTTAAGATCAAAAGATCCTAATACTCAAGTAGGTGCTGCTATCGTAGACGAAAATCATAGAGTTGTTTCTGTAGGTTATAATGGTTTTCCTAAAGGATGTAGTGATGATGAATTTCCTTGGTCAAGAGAAGGTGGAGTACTTGTTAGTAAATATGCCTTTGTTGTTCATGCGGAATTAAATGCAATTCTAAATAGCCCAAGATCTGTAAGTGGTTGTACAATCTATGTTTCTTTATTTCCTTGTAATGAATGTGCTAAAGCAATTATTCAATCTGGTATAAAGAAAATTGTCTATGAATCAGATAAATATGCACATACTGAAACGACTCAAGCTAGTAAGAAAATGCTTCAAGCAGCAGGTGTAGAACTTGTTCAACTTGAGAATACAATTCAACTATCTGTAGATAAAATTAAAAATAAAGAAATATAACATATAAATAAAAAGAAAGGAACTATGATGAAATGATTAATTTCTAATAGTTCCTTTTTAAAAATGTATTGAATCTTATTTAAGCTTTTCGGTATTTTTAAAATGCATCTTCGCTACTTCATGCAATCTATCAAAAGAATATTTATGAATGAACTCTTTAGCACATTCATCAGCTTGCAAACCGCCACCTTTAGCAAATGTTATATCATATGCTACACTCATTTTATCCATTGCATCTAAGAAGGCATTACGAGCAATCATACTACTGATGGCAACAGAAGGGTATTTGTCCTCTGCTTTTGTTTCAAAATGTATATCTTTAATGATTGTTTGATCATTTCTTAAATAACGGTAATACAAAGGTTCTGGAGCAAATTGATCAATAATTTTAAACTTAGGTAATTGTACTTTTTTACTTAGATTGACATAAGCTTGATTATGCATTTTTGCTTTAATTGCATTTAAATTTGTTGTTTCATGAACAATGTTGTATTTACTAGGCATTAAAATTAATGTGCTATGAATAACATTTTCTTCTAGTTTTGGAGCGATTTCTCGTATCTCTTTGTCCGTTAAAGCTTTAGAATCTCTTACATTTAAAGATTGAATTAAATTGATGACTTTTTCATCAACATAAGAAGCACATACGACAACTGGGCCAAAATAATCTCCTGTTCCAACTTCATCACTACCAGCTTGTGGTATAGTAACTTCTTTCTGTGGCATAAAAGAAGAGGCATATATCTCAGCATCTTTACCTTGGAAGACAACTTTACCACTGGTATATGCGGTAATAACACAATCCTCACATTTTAGTTGATAATATGCATAGGGTGGGGTTTTACTTGCTTTAGATTCATGAAAAGTTTGTTCTAGTTTTTTAATTTGTGTTTCATTTAGTTTTAGTGTAATAATTTGATTTGACATGTTAATATCCTATCACGATATTGATAAAAAATTGAATTCTCGTTAACATAAAACACATAGAAAGAGGGTTTATCATGATTCAAATTCCTGAAAAATATATATTTTTCATTAATATAGCAATTGTCGTTTTTTATTGTATAGAGTGCTTTAGAGGCTCTAAAAATGGTTTCTTTCGTCAACTCATTGATTTATTTGGAACATTAATTTCATTCTTTGTCGCATGGCGTTATTCGGATATTGGTAGTTCTTACTTTAAAGTAATTCCAAAGTCACTTGTTCCTTTTCAAGATACATTATTTGCTAGTGAAATCTATTCTGTAGCAAATAGGATTGCTTGGTTTGTGATTCTATTTATTGTATGTAAGATTATCTTTTTCTTACTTGGTAAATTCTTTGATGGAATTCAAAAAGTGCCAGGAATTCAATCCATTAGTTCTTTTCTTGGAGGATTATTTGGCTTATTAACTGCTACGATTTGGATTGTTGTGATTTGTACGGTCATTAAAACACCAATATTCAGTAATGGTAGTAGTATTTATAAAAATTCATGGTTAAGTACAGTTAATGAAACAGCGATTAAAGGGTGCGAGTTATTAGGGGTTTCAACAGAAACAAATGATATTGTGAATGATATTTATGAGAAAGTAAAAGATATTCCTGATGATGATAAAAATTCCATTATGGATTGGTTAGAAACACAAGGGTATACAGATAAGAGTAAATAATATGAGTTTAGAGAAGAGTCTAGAATTAGATGTCATTATTCAAGAAGTAGAGAGTTTATGTGTTTTTTCTCTTGGAAAAAAGAAGATTCAAGAGATGAAACCATCGTATGATCGTCTAATCATCAAAAGAGAAAATGAATTAACTAGCGAAGCATTAAAGATTGTGATTCGTTTTGGTTCTGTTCCTTTCCTGGGTATTCGAGATGTATCAAATCATTTAAATTTAGCTTTAAAAGGAAGAACACTATCTGGTTCTGATTTAATTGAAATTGCGCATTTTATACAAGGTGTAAAAGGATTGTTAGACTTTGAAAAGACAATTGATTTCGATCATCCTGCAACAAAAGATTATTTTGATTCCTTAACTTATCATCAAAAAGCATATTCAAAGATTACTAATTGTATCAATGATTATGGGGAAGTTATGGATCACGCTAGTGAGAAATTGGCGAGAATTCGTGGTGAATTAAGAAGAGCAGATAATGCGATATTAGATGCAATGAATAAATTTATTGCAAGTCATTCTAATAGCGTTGTGGATGGTATTGTTACAACTAGAAATGGTCGTTCTGTAGTATTAGTTAAAGCGAGCGAAAAGAATACATTTGGTGGATTAGTATATGGTGACTCGGCTAGTGGACAAGCTAGCTACATTGAACCGGCAAGTGTAGTAAAAGCAAACAATCATAAACAAGAATTATTATCTGAAGAGCAAGATGAAATTGCTAAGATTCTAAGAGAATGTACTAATGTTGTTAGAGAAGTGAGTGAAGAAGAATTAGCAAATCTAGATACGTGTGCTTTGTTAGATGCTTTATTTGCGAAAGCAGAATGGGGCAAGCAAAGAGATGCAGTAGTGAGTAAACTAAGTGAAGAAAAAAAGATTGAACTTCTTAAAGCAAGACACCCATTAATTGATAAAGAAAAAGTTGTTGCGAACACTTATCACTTAGAAGATCCTAAGAAAGTGTTATTAATTACAGGTCCTAATACAGGTGGTAAGAC
>CAVCUC010000019.1:0-35227 GCA_963605225.1 bacterium | reverse complement strand
CACTTAATGAATCAATAATTTCAACTAGATTTGCTTCACTAATGGTTGCTTGGAGAATATCCTCATTTTCTTGTAATGACTCAATCTGATAAAGATTAGAATCAATATAAAAATACATATTTTCTTTAATATTTGAATCTCTTTTAAATAAAGCTTCACTTTTATTTAAATCATAAGATATAGGTTTTTCATTAATAATTTCTATATCACTCTTATAAGTTACTTCTGGTAACTTATTTTCATATTCAATTCCATTGATATAATCTAAAACAACATTTAAAAGTTCACTCGCTTCATCTTTGTCTATAACTTCATTTGGAATAAAACGATTATTTTTGTCTAATTTCATTAATCCAAGATTAATTGCTGTACTAACTTCTTTAGGATATTGTGTTTTTTGTATATCACGAAATTTACCGTTTTCTTTTACAAGTTCTACATTTGATAGATGAATCAAAGTATACGCAACAAGTTCCCTGGTAACTGGTTGAGCAACATCGATTGGATGACTTGTATCAATGATTCCCCATTCTACTGCTGCTTGTATATCTTCGTAATATGGTGAACTAGAAGGAATATTCATAAAATATGGCTTTGTCTCAATAAAGTCATGAATTCCTGCTTCATCATTAATTTGATTTATCCATTCGCCAAAAGATATTTCATTGATAGCAGAAAGATTTGTGCATCCTACTTGTAATAGAATGCACAAAACTCCTAGTAGAACAAGAATACTACGCTTGCATGCTTGAAGCATTCGAATGAATCGTAGATTCCAGGGTGTTATAGTGATCAACTGTTTGGTCTAAAAATTTAGCATAGGAATCAATTTGCTCTTTTTGTGTTTCAAAGCGAGTAGAAAATTGATTGAAACGATTACGAATTGCTTCACCTGCATCACTTATCCAAGTTGCATTTGTATCATTAATATCTTTTTTCATTAATGATAGTTGTTCATACATCATTTGATTAAAATTTCTAATCTTACTTGCACACTCTGTTACTTCAGCTAAAGATATTTTTAATTCATCCATGTTTCTTTCCTCCTTATTGTGCTAAATGAGATGCTTGTGATGCGATTGCGTCTTGTGTTTCACGATATGCCCTTGCGGAATTTCTTAAAAATTCACTATAGGATGCACATAATACAGATACTTCTCTAAAATCATTTTCAAACTTACGAATCTGATTTGAAAACGCTGTATTATCCTTTCCTGACCAAGAAGATCGCATGAAATCAACTGTTTCAAATAGTTGACCATATAAGCGCTGATACTGTTCTTTTTCCTCATCAATCTTAGTCGCGCTTTGTTCTAAGATTTCGGGACTTACGGTTATGTTTCTCATGACATAAAACCTCCTTCACTATTGTTATTCGCAAAAAACATGTTAATTCCCCAAAAAAAAGCATATAAATTTTGAATTTATATGCTAAAAGTATGAAAATTTTATAAATTATTTTTCAAATTAATGCTTTGAATATGACATTTAAGTCATTTAAGAATAACATTGCACAAATTAAGAAACATAGAATAAATAGGAAATAATAAAATTCTGTACTCCATAAAACTGAATCGTCTTTTAATTCAAATACTTTTATGAAGGTACTTGATTTAATATAAACTAAATCGATAAAGATTAAGCAGAATAACATTATTCCTATAGATGGATTAATGAAGAATATAATTCCTAATACATTCATTAAAATCATCGTGATTAATCCTGTTTTATGTGAGCAATAAAATAATGCATTCACTTTATCTACTTTTTTCATCACAAAAGAAAATACATAAGAAGAAATTACTTCTGCAATAAATAAAAATATCGTGATTCTAAACCATAAATAACTAGCTTGTGTGAAATTTAACCTTGCAATACTAAACGCTGTTTCATTTAGTAATGATGTTAAAAAGAACACGATACCAATTACGCTAATTGCGTGTTTTACGAAAATATGAACTAAATTTGAAGTTAAACTCATCTCTTCGCTATTTAATGAAGAAATATATTGCTTTGGTTTAATCAATAAATCAATAAGAGAAGATTTCTTAACTGGTTCTACATTTATTGTTGGAATGCGAATAGTATGTTCTATTTTATTCTCTTCTTGTTTAATTTCTTGTTTTTCTTCCGTTATTACTGGTTCTTTTTCTTCGACAATTATATTTTCTTTCTTCTCTGAAATAGTTATTACTTCATCTACTGCTTTTTTATCTTCAACCACTTTACTAACTTGTTTTACTACTTCTTTTGAAGCATTTTTTCTTTTAGTATAAGCAGCTCTTTTTGCCTTTTTATATTGTTTTTTCGCCATTTTTCAAACCTTTCAAAAGAAGATGTGCTAAATATCTAGCACATCTTGTATTTATTATGCACGTCCACAGTATTTTCCATCTGCTGTAGAAATAATTACCATTTCTCCATTTTGAATGAATAATGGAACTTTAATTGCTAGTCCTGTTTCTACAACAGCGTTCTTTAATGCAGCAGTAGCTGTATCACCTTTAACAGCTTGCTCACATTCAGTAATTTGAAGTTCTACCTTATCTGGTAAAATGACACCTAAGATTTCACTATTGAACATTGAAATCGTAACATTATCATTTTCTTTCATGAATTGCATTTCCCATTTTAATCTTGTCTTAGGGATTTCAATTTGTTCATATGTTGTTGTGTCCATAAACACTAAATTTTCACCATCATCGTATAAATATTCCATTTCACGACGATCAATATTTGCAGGTTCTACTTTATCACCACCAGTAAAAGAAATTTCATTAATTACTCCTGTTCTTAAATTCTTTACTTTTACCTTGATAATCATTTGACGCATAGCTGTTTTATTATGATCAACATTGATAACTGAATAGAGATTGCCTTCATATTCAAACGCAGTATTTGGTTTTAAATCGTTTACTATAATCATGATTTTTATATAACTCCTAACAAGATAATTTTATTGAATCAATACTTTTTGTCAAACCCTCAAAACCTCAAAACATAGGCAAAATATGCATAATAACCATCTATTTAAAATGAATTAAAAATTTTTAAATATTTTTTCGAGGATTTTCATTTTTTTTGCGAATACATATATTAGGAGGATTTTATGGAAAAAAGATTAATGGAATGCTTAGAGGTAGCTCTTAAATATGATGTAACAGATATTCACTTTAGTTTATATGATAGTGGTCTAATGACAATTGAGATGCGAATCGATGGAAAAATACATCGTTTAAAAGAAAAAGATGAAGATGCGCATTTCTTTCGCTATCTTATGTTTAAAGCAAATTTAGATGTCAGTAGTGTAACAATTCCTCAAACTGGACAATTTGAAATGATTATAAACAAGAAAAAGTTATCATTACGTTTTTCGGTTGTATCAAGCCATCAAATGACTAGTGGCGTATTAAGAATATTAAGTAATCACTCATTACTATCAATTCAAGATTTAGCAGATGATGAAGACGTAACGAATTACTTATCTTCTATTTGCTTAGAACAAAATGGATTGTATTTATTTAGTGGTCCTACTGGTAGTGGTAAAACAACAACTTTGTATACCCTATTACATGCTTGTAAAGGAAAGAAGATTTATACATTAGAAGATCCAATAGAAATCTATTCGAATGATTACATTCAGATTCAAATCAACGAACAACAAGGAATGAGTTATGCCGAAGGAATTAAGCAATTAATGCGACAAGATCCTGATGTCATCATGATTGGAGAAATTAGAGATTCTATTGCTGCACAAATGGCTGTTCGCTCAGCTTTAACGGGACATTTAGTTGTCTCTAGTATTCATTCCTCAAATACCGAAACAACGATTCAAAGAATGCTCGATTTAGGTGTATCTGAATATCAATTATTTGATGTATTAAAAGGAATTAGCAATCAAAGATTAATCAGTAAAAAAGATAAAACAAAAATAGGTATATACGAAATTATGGACAAACAGGAGATTCAATATTATGTCACAAATAAAAAACATTCATCTTCATTTAAATCAATTGATCAAAAACTATCTGAATATAAAGAATAAAAAGTTATTAACAAAACTAGATTTAGAAGGATTTATGCAACTAATGGATTCTGGTTTTACCTTTCAACAATGTTTATTACTACTTGAAACAAAAGAGAATCATCAAGTCTTTCAATACATTCAAAATAAACTATTAAATGGTTTAGAATTAAAAGATTTCTTAATCGAATGTATACCAAAAAAATATAGTCATATCTTACAAGGATTTATTCGTTATACAACTTTTCAAAATAGTTTACATTTAACACTCAACATTATTCGAAGTACAGAACAAAGAATGAATAAAATTAAACAAAAACTACTATACCCTACTATTCTTGTTCTTCTTACAACGATTGGTTTATTTTTCTTTGATTTAGTATGTATACCTGTATTAAAAGATTTAATGACATCTTTCAATATGCAATCAAATGCATTTAATATCATACAAGTATTCATTCATTTGTTTATCCTTATAATCATTGCATTCGTCTTTCTACTCTTTCTTTTTGCAATATACATTCAGAAAGACGAACATAAAAAAGTGACATATTTATTTTTAGAAAATCATGCACCTTCGTCACTTTTTATCAAATATTATTCGCAAGAATTCATGCGTTATTATATGGAATGTACAAAAGCAGGTATCTCTACTAAAAATACAATGAATATTCTGAAGCAAATACCAAGTAAACCTATCATCTATTTTTTAGCACGTGAAATAGAAGAATCACTTTTACAAGGAAATGATTTTCTGAATTCACTTAAAAATACACACTTAGATAATGATTTGATGCGTTTTATGCAAATCGCAATTTATTCTAATGATAAAGGGAAAATATTAACTGGATATTTATCTTATAGTGATACTTATGTCGAAAGAAGATTATCTGTATTCACAACTATTTTACAAACAATTGCATATATCATCATCGGATTTTTTATGATCATGATCTATCAAGTTTTAATGGTTCCATTATCTTTAATATCAACAATTTAGGAGGTTTTATGAAGAAATTAAATGATGGTTTTACGTTATTAGAAATGGTGATTGTCATTATGATTATTTCTCTTTTATTTCTTTTAACAGTACCTAATATTCAAAAAGTATTAGGTATCGTAGATGAAAAAGGATGTGAAGCTCAATTAAAAGTAATTGATGCGGCAATATTACAATATGAATTAAAAAATGATAGTACACCTAGTGATATCTCAGAACTCATCTCTGAAGGTTTATTAAATGAAAAGCAAGCAAAATGTCGTAATCAAACAATTCATATTCAAGATGGTCAAGCCTATGTCAATTAAAGGTTTTACTCTATTAGAAATGATGGTTACTTTATGTATTATTTCTTTATTTTTAACACTTACTTTAATTAAACGTACTTCTATTGATGAAGAATATTACAGATTTTCTAGTCAATACTTATTTACACAATCAGAAGCATTACGAAAAGCACAAAGAGAATCTATAGATGAAAGAAATATCTCATTTAATGCCATAGGAAATGTCAATAAAGCACAAACCATTCTATTTTCTAATAATAAGAAAATCATTGTAGAACTTGGAGGTGGTCGTCTTGCGTACAAATAAAAAAGGATTCTTATTCATAGATGCTTGTATCGCATTAATCATCATCTCTATTCTTACTGTTCTTACATTAATGATTTGTAAAACAAGAAAAACAAATCAACAAATCAAAGAAGATATTCTCTTAGAAATGGAGGCTAACTATGAAACGATACTTCTTGAATAAACATGGGTTTATGTTAATTGAAATGTTAATTGCTTTGATGATTGCCGCAATTATACTTCCTATATCCATTACTTGTATTGGCTTATGCAAAGAAGGATTAGCTTTTGAAACAGATAAACAAGATTCTATTGCTCTTTTACAATTAAGAAGAATTTTATCCTTAAGTCATGATTTTAAAATTAATTCCAACGAATTAACTTTTACTTATCATCAAGATGAAATGACTTTATGTCATATTAATGGAAATATTTTAATGAAGCCAGGAACACAATTTTATTTTATGAATGTTGATGAAATTGAATTTTTTGAAAGTAATGGCTGTATTTATACAACATATATTAGAGATGACCATGAAACAACAAACTTACTCACCTGTATCTAATTCGGGATTTATTACAGCTTATTTTCTAGTTATTTTTATTAGTTTAACGATTTTAGTATCGATAGAAACAAGTAATATCTTATATCAAAATAAAACATTAAAAAATATAACTCTAGCAAACAAATACCTTGCGTATGAAGCTAAGGTTCTGCATTATCTAAAAGAATTAGATAATGCAGAAGAGGATGATACAAGTAAGTTAGAAGAAACAAGTCCAGAAGAAGAATTAGAAGAAATACTAGAAGATACAGTCAATATGAATAATCTTGTATTTCACTATATAAAAAATGATTCAACAATAACGGTTGATATAACTTCCCCTATTGAAGAATCACTCATCATCTATTTAGAAGATGATCAAATTTACGATTATGATGCGATACGCTACAAAGAAAACTAATGGTTCAAATAATAGTTCATCATTTTCTCATGACCTATTGTAGAACTAGGGCCATGTCCTGGATAAATGATTAAATCATTAGGTAATTTCTTTAATAGTTCTAATGATTGCATCATTTGTGTGTCACTTCCCGAAAAGAAATCTGTTCTACCAATACTTTGTGCAAATAATGTATCACCTGTAAACAATACATTTTTATATTGAATACAAACAGATCCTGCAGTATGACCAGGAGTATGATAAATCGTTAAAGAAAAATCACCTATTTGCATTTTTTCCTCTGTATAGTGCTGTAATGGGCAGTATAAAATGGTGGCACATCCTCCAGAATATGCTGTCCCTTTTGTTCGTACTAACAATTCATCTTTAGTATCAATATAAACAGGAACTTGATAATGATCATATAAATCATCTACAGCACCAATATGATCATCATGACCATGTGTAACGAGAATCCCTTGAACGATTTCATCCTGTTCAATCTTTTGCATAATCTTATTTGCATGTTTTCCAGGATCTATAATTAATACTTTCTTATTATCATGAAGAACATATATATTTTCATCATATAAACCGATTGGTAATGTATCTATTTTCATATATACAAAAAAATAACCTTATTAGGGTTATTTCTTCTCCTTATGCACAGTTTTCTTATTGCATCTAGGGCAATACTTTTTGATTTCCATTTTTTCTGTGTGCTTACGTTTATTTCTAGTGCCGATGTAGTTTTCTTCACCGCACTCGCTGCACTTAAATGTAATATTCTCTCTAGGCATTTGATTCCCTCCTATTTTTTATAACAAAAAGAGTATAACATAAACAAAAAATATTTCCAAGCATGTATAATAACAAGTGGAGGCATTATGAATAGAAAAGAAACTAGACCAATTTATGTAGGAAATGTCCAAATTGGTGGACAAAATCGTTGTGTTTTACAATCCATGACCAATGTTCCTGCAAAAAATATAGAAGCATCAATTGCCCAAATCAATGAATTAGCTGAAAACGGTTGTGAAATTGTCCGTTTAGCAACATTAGATGTAGAAGATGCTAGAGCAATCGCTGAAATTAAAAAACATGTATCTATTCCAATCGTATCGGATATTCATTTTAACTACTTACTTGCTTTAGAAGCAATCGATAGTGGCGTTGATGCGATTAGAATTAATCCAGGTAATATCGGTTCAAAAGAACATACTGAAGCTGTAGTAAAAAAATGTAAAGAACATCATATTCCTATTCGTATCGGTATTAATGCTGGTTCACTAGAAAAACAATTTTTAGAAAAATATGGTAGACCATGTCCTGAAGCAATGATAGAAAGTGCTGACCGTCATGTAAAAATTCTAGAAGATTTAGACTTCCATGATATATGTTTATCATTTAAATCTAGTTCTGTACCACTAACAATTGCAGTATATGAAGCAGCGAGTAAGCATTATCCTTACCCTCTTCATTTAGGTGTAACTGAAGCTGGTGGATTTACAGAAAGCTCTGTTAAATCATCTGCCGCTTTAGGTACATTACTCTATCAAGGAATTGGCGATACAATTCGTGTTTCTGTATCTGCACCACCTAAAGATGAATTAATTATTGGTAAACAATTATTAAAATGTTTTAACTTAATCGAAAATGTACCTGACTTAATTTCTTGTCCAACATGTGGTCGTATCCAATACAACATGTTACCAATCGTAAAAGAAATTGAAGATTTCTTACAATCCATTCATAGTGATGTTACTGTAGCAATCATGGGTTGCCCTGTAAATGGTATACAAGAGGCATCACGAGCTGATATTGGTGTAGCTGGAGGACATGATTCAGCAATCTTATTCAGTCATGGAAAAACATTACGCAGCGTTCCACAAAATGAGATTGTAGAAGCATTAAAAGAAGAAATCATTAAATTCACAAAAAAGAATGAACACTAATTCATTCTTTTTTGTTATCTCTAATTAATTTTATTTCTTCCTTATATGGTGGTTTACCATCAATATAAGGTGTTTCAAGTATTTTAGGAATATTTTCTAATCTCTTGTTATAAGCAATCGATAAAAGATTCTCTAACCCAATCTTCCCTACTCCAATATTTGCATGTCTATCTAAGTGACATCCTCTTTCATTTTTAGAATCATTCAGATGAATAACGTGCAAATATTTTAGTCCTATAACTCGATCAAATTCATCTAAAACAGAATCAAAATCATTTAAATCATAACCAGCATCATGGATATGACATGTATCTAAGCATATACCCATGTTGTCATATTTAGATTTTTCTAAAAGAATCGCTAATTCTTCAAATGTTTTACCAATCTCTGTTCCTTTACCAGCCATTGTTTCTAAACAAATGCATACTGAAGATTCTAATTCATTTTTAATTTCATTAAAATGTTCTTCAAAAGCATGTATTCCTGTATCTAAATCCGTTGTGGTATAAGAACCAGGATGAAGCACTAAATATTTCGCTCCAATTTGACTAGTTCGATATACTTCATTAACAAGCATCTTTTTAGAAATATCCATCACTTCTAATTTTACAGAATTAGCTAAATTGATTAAGTATGGTGCATGCACAATCAAATTCTCAATAGAAATATGATTTTCATCCATTAAAGATTTCGCTTCTAAGATTTTTAACTTTTCTATATCTACTCTTTTTGTATTTTGTGGTGCTCCTGAATATAACATTAATGCATTTGCATCATACGATAAAGCTTCTTGAACACTACCTAACACATAATTAGGACTAGACATTTTTACATGAGATCCAATAATCATTTCTTTTTCGCTTGATTTAATTCTTTCTGTCTTTCTTTATATCTAGCTTTCTTTTCTTCTTTGATTTTAGAACGAATAAATTCTCTTCTCTTCTTTCTTTCTAAATCATCAATCGCTCTTTGTCTCTTCTTTTTATAACCAGGTTTTACTTTTGTGTTCTTCTTGGTCATCATTTTGGCAATAGCTGTTTTTGTTTCAGAATCTTTTTCTGGATGTTTCTTGCCATATGGACGAAGCGTTTGCCACTTTCCTGCTCTTACTCTTTCATGTTCAAAATGAATACCTTGTTTCATTAATGAACGAATAGCTTGATCATCTTTTTCTGTATATAGAGCGTAACATGTACCTGTACTACCACTTCTACCTGTTCTACCAGCACGGTGAATATAGAATTCTAATTCACTTGGGAAACCACAACTAATAACATGTGTTACTGTATCAACATCAAGACCACGAGCTGCTAAGTCTGTCGCAACAACATAAGTATTTACACTATTTTGTAATTCTTTTAATGCTTTCTTTCTTTGACGACTCTCTAAGTTACCATGAATTTCTGTAACTTTGATTCCCTTTGCTCTTAAGTCAGCTGAAATTTCTTCAGCCATTTCTCTTGTATTAGCAAAAATCAAACATACATAAGGTTGGAAAGCTGGTAACATGCTTTTAATTACTTCACTATATGTATGATGGTAACAAGGTACTAGAACGTGTTTAATATCTGGATTAAATCTTTCTTGATCTTCAATCTTAACCGTTAAAGGATGATGCATATATTTCTTTAAGAATGGTTTTAATTGATCAGGAATAGTTGCACTAAATGCAAGCATTTGTAAATCATCTTTCATTCTTCCTGCAAATGCATCAATATCTTCTAAGAAACCATATTCTAGAGTCATATCAGCTTCGTCGACTACTAACATATCTGCTTCATCAATTCTTAAAGCACCTTCTGTTAAAAATAAATCTTTAATTCTTCCTGGTGTACCAATCGCAATATGAGGTTGAGAAGCTTCTAATTGTTTAATATCTTTTAAACGATCTTTACCACCAACATATAGTTGAATACGAATACTAGGATTAATTTCTTGTAAAAGCATAGCTTTTTCATAGATTTGTACAGCTAATTCTCTAGTTGGAGCAGTAATTACCGCAAAAGGATGATTCTCATTAGAATCAATCATTTCCATAATTGGAATTAAATAAGCATGTGTTTTACCAGTACCTGTTTTACTAATACCAATAATGTCTTTTCTTTTTAAGACTGGTGGTATTACTTGTTCCTGAATAGGTGTTGGTTCTTTAAACCCATTCTTATCAATAAAATCTAAAGTTGTTTGTTTTAAATTAAAATCTGTAAATTTTTTCATATAATCACCTGTATAATAAATCATAGCTATTATACCTGAAAAAAAGGAGTTTTTCATAGATGGAAATTATTAGTGTTATTCCTAGAGGATATTGCCAAGGTGTTGTACGTGCCATTCAAATCGCAAAAGATACAGTAAAAGAGTATCCTAATCAAACTATTAGCATGTTAGGCATGCTTGTTCATAACCAATATGTAGTAAATGAATGTAAGCATCTAGGAATTATTTGCTTAGATGATCAAAAAGCAACCCGCTTAGAATTATTAGATAAAATACAAGAAGGAGTAGTCATTATTACTGCTCATGGCGCAAGTGATGCTGTATATCAAAAAGCTAAAGATAAAGGCTTAATTGTTGTGGATGCAACATGCAAAGATGTGAATAAAACACATGTTTTAGTCAAAGAACATGTAAAACATGGTGATGTTATTTATATTGGTAAAAAGAATCACCCTGAAGCTGAAGGAACAACTAGTTTATCTAATCGCATTCATCTAGTGACTAGTATTGACGATTTAGAAAAGTTAGGTAAGTTAGAAAATGTTTTAATTACATGTCAAACAACATTATCTCTATTAGAAACAGAAGCTTTAATTCAAAAAGCGAAAGAAAAATATAGTGATGCGAGTGTTGCCCCAGAAATTTGTAATGCAACAAGAATTAGACAAGAAGCTGTATTAAATTTAAAAGATATTGATGTTCTTTATGTTGTTGGTGATCCTCATTCAAATAACTCAAATCAATTAAGAAAATCAGCAGAAAAAATTGGTATTCCACACGCATATCTTATTGAAACTTCTCATGATATTCGAGAAGAACAAATTAAAGGCATGAATAGAGTTGCTGTTACAAGTGGTTCAAGTACCCCTACAACATTAACAAATGATGTTATTGAAGTATTAAAAAAATATGCAGAAACAGGTATCTTGCATAATGATTCCCCTATTCCTACACATCTTTTTTAAGGTCATTTAATTCTTCTATGGTGAGTTCTCTATACTCACCTTTTTTTAAGTTTTCATCTAAAACTAAGTTCTTCATACGAATTCGTTTAAGATAAGTTACTAGATTTCCTTCTGCTTCAAACATACGTTTAATTTCATGATACTTACCTTCATGTAAGATTAAATGACATGAGTAATCTTGAACATTAATACAATCTGCTTTAGCAAAAGTGGTTCCATCAGATAATTCCATACCAGATTCAAAATGATGAACCATTTCATCATTCAACTTATCACGACATTCTACATAATATTCTTTATCTACATGCTTTTTAGGCGCAAGTAAATCATGTGCAAGTTGACCATCATTTGTAATAAGTAATAGCCCTTCTGTATCTTTATCTAACCGTCCTACTGGAAATAAACCTTTATAAATATTAGGCACTAAATCAACTACTAATGGAACATTCCCTTCTGTAGCACTAATATAACCACTAGGTTTATAAAGCATATAATAAACAAACTTTTTATAATCTACTTGTTCATCACCGACAAATACAATATCTTTATCTTCATTTACTTTATAATCTGCTTTTGTAATTAATCCATCATTTACATAAACAATCTTTTCTTTAATTAACTTTTTAATTTCAGAACGTGTACCGTATCCAGCATCACATAAATATTTATCAAGTCTCATAGATTAAGCCTTTCTATGAATAAGTGCTAATAAGAAATCTTTGAGTGAACGATGTAAGATTGCCTCAGGAAGTTTCATTAATGATCCAACATATAAATAGACACATCCTCCAACAATTCCATATACACCTAGTTGAACTAAAGCTAATACACGACTTGTTTCAGAGATTTGAAATCCTACAAGTTTAAATATTGCAAATACAGCATTCATCGCAAAACAAGCAACGAGCATCTTAGCAAAACGAACAAATGTTAAACTATAATTAATATCAAATTTATTCTTTAACTTCGATAAATCTAAATAAATAATGGATAATGAACAAAGAATACTAGAAGTAATTGCTCCAATATATCCTGTATATTTAATTAAAGGATAAAAAGAAGCACACTTTATAACAAACCCAACACACAAATAGAAAATACTTTCTTTTCTAAAATGCAATGTCATCATCATAGATGAACAAATTGGTGTAATCGTTGTGACTAAAGCAAGTAAACCAGACCAAGCTAAACAATTTTCACCTAAATCTAAATTCGCATTACCATACATAATAAAGTAAATAGGACGAGCTAAAACAGTCATACAGAAACATACTGGAACAGCGATAAATAAAACTGTATCTAAGCATTCTCTGATGTTTTTTCTTAATTGAACCATGTTATTACTTTCTAAAGCAATTGTCATATAAGGGACAATTCCTGCAGAAAAGCCAACACCTAAAACTTGTGGAATAGAAGTCAACTTATTACATTGCACTTCAATGATTCCATAAATTAATTTAGCTTGTTCATATGCCATACCAAGACTCGTGGAAACAGTAATAAAGAAGTTTGTATTAATTAATGCTTGAGAATTACCTACAATAGATCCTAATAAATATGGTAAACCAAACACTACTAGTTCCTTTAATAAGACTTTACTATCTTGTGCCTTACCTTCTTCACTTCTTGCAATTCTTAACATCGGTCCAATATGATGACGGTCATAATTTCGATAATACAAAATTGCTAAAAGTGCTCCAATACTAGTAGCAGCTACAGCCATATAAACAGCATAAATTGCATCAAGTTTTAATATTCTTACACAAATAAAACCTAAAGCTAATAAAGAAGCTACTCTACCAAATTGTTCAATAACTTGTGTATCTGCATATACTTTTAAATCTTTTAAGCCTTGATAAAAACCTCTATAACTAGACAAAATAGGCACAATAAATAGCGCAACACCAAGAATCATAAAAGTAATTCTCATTTTATGAATATCTACAGCAGTTGCTTCAGAACCTAAAATTGATACAGATAATGGCTTAGATACAAGCATAAATAGAATACCCATCACAAAGCCTGAAGCCATTAACACAAGCATAGATAACTTACGTGTTTTTAATACTGATTTATAATCATCATTATTTGCATATTTTGCTACAACAGCTGCAGTCGCAAAAGGTAATCCAGCAGAACATATTTGTAAAATAATGCTGTAATAAGTAAATGCTGCAGAATAAAACGCCATGTTATTTTCTGTAGCTAATGCGGTAAAAGGAACAACATATAATAATCCAATTGCTTTGGACAAAAATACACCTGCCGAGCTTGTCAAAGAGCCCATAATAAAAGATTGTTTTTTATTATTTGATTTTGCCATTACTCATTAATCTCCTGACTATTTGTATTTATACCATTTTCATCTAATGTAATATTCCAAAATTCTCTAAACTGTTTATCGTGAGAATGATTATTCCATTCTACTAACAGTTTAATTTCAATTGAACTTGTATCTGATTCACCACTAATTACTAATCCTTTTACATAGTTACGACTAGTATTCGATTGAAATGGAATAAGAGAATATTGATCATCTAATATACCAATAGATGGCATCATCTTAGTAGCATTATCATATTGAATATTGTTTTCTACTCCCATCATAACAACGTTATACATTGCCACTTGAGGGTTATCTAAAATAATCGAATAACGATATGAGCCATCACCTACCGCAACAATTTCACCAGATAAAGAGTAATAATTAGAAGACGAAATAAAAATCTCGTTTGCACTAATAGATTCATAATAGCTTTCATATAAAGCCCGTAGCACTTCTGTTTCCGAATCTTTCTTCGTACATCCTGTTAATAATACAAAAAAACTAATAAAGAGAATGAATAATTTTCTGAACATTTTCATATTTGACATTATAGCATGAATGAATGGTCATGAAATAAAAAAACTAAACCTACGAAATCATAGGTTTAGTGAATAAACTTAAAAAGTAATAACAATATAGTTTTTCTTACCTTTTTTGATGATAGAGAATTCATTATCATATGCATCTTTCTTGCATAATACTGTTTCTAAACTATCAACCTTAGAGCCATTAACTTGTATTGATCCTTGTTGGATTAACTTACGTGCATCCCCTTTGGATTTAGAAACACCAGCTTGAACAAGCGCATCAATTAATGTAATACCATCTTCAACAGCACACTTTTCAGCACCACTTAAGCCTTCTCTTAGTTCTTCAACTGTTAAATCACTAATTGAACCTTTAAATAATGTTTCCGTAATCTTAATCGCTTTTGCTAGGCCATCTTTACCATGAACAAGTTCTGTTAATTCTTCAGCTAATGCTTTTTGGCCAGCACGAAGTTCAGGATGTTCTAAAGTAGATTTTTCTAGTTCCATGATTTCTTCAGGAGTACGCAAAGATAAACGTTTTAGGTAATCTACGATATCCGCATCTGGTGTATTAATCCAGAATTGGTAGAATTCATAAGAGTTTGTTCTTGTAGGATCTAACCAAACATTCTTACCTTCAGATTTACCAAACTTAGAACCATCACTCTTTGTGATTAATGGTGAAGTAATACCATAAACATTTACGTTATCACCCTTCACTTTACGGATAAGTTCCATACCACTTGTTAAGTTACCCCATTGATCACTACCACCAATTTGAATACGGCAGTTGTATTTATCAAATAAATTTAACCAGTCAATTGCTTGTAAAATTGTATAGCTAAACTCAGTATAAGAAATACCAGAATCTAATCTTTTCTTAATCGTATCTTTGCTTAACATATAAGAAACGTTAAATAGTTTTCCATAGTCTCTCAAGAAATCTAGTAATGTCATAGAACCACACCAATTGTAGTTATTTTCCATAATCGCTGCATTATCTCCATCAAATGACAAGAAATGTGCAATTTGTTCTTTAATACAACTAGCGTTGTGTGTTACTTCATCAAGAGTAAGTAATTTTCTTTCTGTTGTAGGACGAGGATCACCAATCATACCTGTAAAACCACCACATAGTGCAATAGGTTTATGACCAGCTAATTGGTATCTTTTTAGTAATAAGATTTGTTGTAAATGACCAACATGTAATGAATCAGCTGTTGGATCAAAACCACAATAAACTGTTGTTTGAGTTTTTAAAGTTTCTTTTAAACCTTCAATGTCAGTAACATCTTTTACTAACCCTCTCCACTCTAATTCTTCAATAAAATTCATCCTTGTTCTCCTTTAGGGCATATAAAAAGCGCCCTTTATTATCTAAGGACGCTATTGCGCGGTACCACCTTAGTTCGTTTATCGCTAAACGCACTCAACATCTCTTTAACGCAGAGGATACGTTATACCTTTTCTGATATAAAGCTCCAGACTGTATTCATACAAACTATATAACTCTTTCCACCTAACGAGTCTCTCTATACTACTCATTTGTATTACTATGTTCTTTCAACGCTATTAGTACTATATAAGTTTAAAAATAGAATGTCAATTCTTTGTTGTTTGACGCGGTGTGAATAAATAACTTAATTCAATCTCTTTATCAAACTCTGTTTCTCCATTTAACATTTTAGTCATCACACGCATAGATACAGCACCTAAATCATATGATGGAATGGAGAAACTAGAAATTTGTGGACGTACCATTGAGTTATATTTTGTATCAATGACGCATACAACTTCCATTCCATTAGGAACATCAATATGATTCTCTTTTGCAGTATTTAAGATAGCCATAGCTTGACTATCACGGTTACCAATCATGACATCATATTTATGTGTTTGAAGCCATTTTGATAAGAATGCGTAACTTGTACGAGTATCTGCTGGAATCTTTAAGAATCCATCAAATTCTAGACCTTTTTTAGCAAATGCTTCTTTTGCACCTTCTACCATTTGTTCACAAGAATATGCATTTTTTCTATCTTCAACAATAGCAATTCTTGTTTTATCTTCTTCTAATAATTTCGTACAAATTTCATTAATTGCTTTTTTGATATCAACATAAACAGAACATACATTTTCACCACTTACCTTATTACCGATAACAACAATAGGTAAATTGTATTTAGATAATTCGTTCATTTCTTGAATCATTAATTTATCGTTATAAATAACAACACCATCTACATTGGATTTAATGATATCTTCAATAATATCTTTAATATCAGTAATACCTTCTGTGATTGTATGTAACATAATGCGATAGCTATAAATCTTCGCAACATCAATTAAACCATTAATGATTTGACCAGTATATGTAAAGCTAGCTTCAGGAACAACAAGTGCAATTGTTGTTGTTTTTTGTAATGCAAGTCCTTGAGCAATCGCATTAGGTTTATAGCCTAACTTTTCGATAGCATCTTGTACACGATCTCTAGTACCACCTTTTACTACATTACTTCCATTAATTACACGAGAAACAGTTGCTAGAGATACACCTGCTTCTTTCGCTACATCATATATCGTAACTCTCTTCATCGCGCTACTTCCTATTCTGCAGAGTCATCGTCTTTATTCGATTTGAATAAATCAGCGACTGTATTTGCACCCTTTTCGATATAATCTTTTGCTTTAGAAATTGTTTCTTGTACTTCTGGTTTAGCCATTGTTTCATCAAATGTAGTCTTTAATGTTTTAGCTCCAGTAGCAATAGCTTCACTTGCTTTATTAAGATTCTTTTTTACTTCTTCTTTATTTTCATCAGATAATACATCAGATACAACTTTCTTAGCACCTGAATAATAATCTTTTGTTTTTTCTTCAACTGTATTTAATGTATCTTGAACTTTAGGATTACTTGCAAGATCATCTACTGTTGTTTTAGCAGCTTCTACAGCTTTTACAGCATTGGATTTCAAGAATTCAATTGTCTTATTTACATCAACATTTTTTGATAAATCTTCTGCTTTTTCTTTTACTGATTCAAAAGATTTATTTAAAGATTCAGAAGCATTATCTTTGAATTCATTGAATAATTCTTTGTGTTCTTCTGGAATTTTAATTTCAGGAATTTTAAATAAAGGTTTTTCTTCAGTATTATTTTCTTCATTACTAATTTCTTCAATTTTCTTTTTCAAATTGTCTACAGTTTTTTCAATAGAATCGATTGCTTCTTTGTTTTCATCCACTGTATTTACTTCTTCATTCTTTACTTCATCACTCATGATTCTTGTCCTCCTTTGCACTATATTTTGCTACTTCATCATATATTTTTTGATCTCTTTCAAAAGGATCTTTCTTTTCACTAAAATTACTTGTTGAAGAATAAGCATATTCTTCAGGTACTTCTTCCTCATTTTTGCTAAAAATAGAACTTACTTTTTGGAAAGTATCCGTCATAGCAGTTTTTGCTTTAGCCATATTTTCACTAGCATATTCTGAAGCTTTTCCAACTGATTCAATCGCTTTATCATGAATATCATCTAATGTATGACTATATTTATTTGCTGTATCTAATGGAGCTTGTAATTTCTCGATAGATTGATCAACTAAATCTATTGTTGGATTTGCTTTATTTACTAAATTATTAATTGTTTCAAAAAGTATCCATAATTTTTTGATCTCTATACATAAGAAAATTAAAGCTACAGCTCCTAGAATTGGCAATAGTTGTTTGCAAATTGCACTAAAACTAATTAAAAATGAATCAACCATAATATTTCTCCTACTATTTGCTATTATAATCACTTTTGAAAACTTTTTCAATAATCACAAACCTTAAGTTTCATATACAAGAAAGCGCATTCGTCTAAATTATTGTACAAATAAAATTCATCAAATTTAATAAAGAGAAAAATATGGTTTTACGTTAGTTTTTATAATAATTAATCAAGCAGCCTTCTTTTAATATTTGTTTTTCATCATCCGTTAAATCACCAAATGATAAATGAATCTTTGTTATATTTTCTTTATGAATAACATAAGCAACAACATCTTTGTCTTCATTTATTGCATCAATTACATTTTTACATAAAACATAAGAATCTACTTGTAATAAATCTTCGTTTGTTGTGATAAAAGGAAGCATACCCCAGTTAATACAATTGGATCTATACCGTTTTGTTGCATATTCTTTTGCGAAATTTGCTACGCCACCTAATACTCTTTGGCAACTTGCCGCTTGTTCACGTGCTGAACCATCACCTGGCTTATTCGCATAGATTGCTGAGCCAATATTCATTACTTCACTATATTCAATACCGGAAGCTTTTAATTGTCTTAAAACAGTTTTTATTTCGTCACTATCAATCGTTAATGTTTGGACTGCTTTCGCATTTTGAACATAGTTAGGATCTCTTCTAGATAGTGTAAATTCAGCTAGTCTTAATGGGTTTGATCTAAATGAAGAAGTTTCACCAGAAGGAATTAATTCATCTGTTGTAGTCACTGGATCATCTATATGACTAACAATCTTGATAAGTAAATCATTTGTGAGTTTTGGTTGGTTTGGCCAATCTTTGATATTTGGTCCAAAATGTATTTCATAATCTGGCTCTTCATGACCATAACCGTTATAAATTCTTTTTTCATATATAGAGTAATCGAAATCACAAACATATTCTTTTTCGATTACACTTACTAGATCTGTTGCGGCTGTTAAGATACCTTTATTTATTGCAGTAGCCGCAATACTTCTTGCGTCCATTAAAGCAACAGAAGCCATTTGTCCTTCTGTAGGTTTACTACCTTCTCTATTTGGAAAGTTTCTTGTTGTATGTCTTATCGATAATTCTTTATTTGCTGGTGTATCCCCTGCGCCAAAACATGGTCCACAAAATGCTTCTCTAAATATTGCTCCAGTAGAAACAATATCAGTAATTACACCTTCTTTAGCTAACGCTTTATAGACTGGCATAGAGTCAGGATAAATAGATAACCTAAACTCTTCGTTACCTAAATCACCATCTTTTAAAATATCTCTAGCAGCACAAATATTACCATATGTTCCGCCAGAACAACCCGCAATAATTGCTTGATCAACATGAATATTCCCATTTGCATCAATTTTATCGACTAGATTTAAATTCGTTCTTTCATCTACTTCTTTTAAATATTGGTATGGATTACTTTTTAATTCATTAATTGGTAAAGCGTAACTAGGATGACTAGGAAGAGCAATCATAGATTCTACTTCATCTAAATTTAAATCGATGCAACGTTCATAATAAGCCCCATTACTAGCACTAAGTTTGTAGTAATCATTTTCACGATTATGTTTTTGATAATACTCTAGAGTCTTATCATCAGTTTCCCAAATACTACTTAAACAAGTTGTTTCTGTAGTCATTACATCAATAGCGTTTCTTGTTTCTTGAGATAAGTTACTAATGCCTGGTCCCACAAATTCCATAACTCTATTTTTAACAAAGCCATCTTGATAAGTTTCTTTACATAAAAGTAATGCTACATCATGCGGACCTACACCTGGTCTCAATTTACCATGTAAATAAACTAAAACTACTTCTGGTCTTTTAATATCATAAGTTTTAGAAAGAAGTTGTTTCGCTATCTCTCCTCCACCTTCTCCAATTGCTAAAGTACCTAGAGCACCATAACGAGTATGAGAATCAGAACCTAAAATCATTCCACCGCATTTCGTCATCATTTCTCTATTATACGAATGTATAACAGCCATATTTGGTGGTACATAAATACCTCCATATTTATGTGCACATGATAAAGCAAACATATGGTCATCTTCATTAATTGTTCCTCCTACTGCACATAATGTGTTATGGCAATTGGTTAAAACATATGGAACAGGAAATTTCTTTAAACCTGATGCACGAGCTGTTTGAATTACACCCACATAAGTTATGTCATGACTTGTTAAAGAATCAAATTTGATATGTAAAACATCCTCATCACGATGATTATCATGTTGATCAAGTATTTGATACGCTAATGTTTTCTTTTTACCTTCTGTAACATCTAAAGATTC
The DNA here is from genome assembly GCA_963605225.1 of bacterium. Taxonomy (GTDB): domain Bacteria; phylum Bacillota_I; class Bacilli_A; order Erysipelotrichales; family Erysipelotrichaceae; genus Bulleidia. The sequence continues at coordinate 14,634 of CAVCUC010000019.1, read as the reverse complement.
ATTTTGAACATATTTTCCATCAAGATAAAATACACCACTATTTATTTTCTTCATAAATTGCCTCACATACAACTTTAGTAAATTCGCTACATGTTGCTGTCCCACCAATATCAACAGTTGTATGTTTTCCTTCTTTAATTGTTTTGTATATTGCTTGTTTTAATACATCAGCTTTTTCTTTCATACCATTATCATTTAATAGCATTGCAAATGATAAAAGTAATGCTGTTGGGTTTGCTAAATCTTTACCTGCAATATCTGGTGCAGAGCCATGTACTGCTTCATAGATTTTAATATTCTCACTAGTATTTACACTTGGTGCAAAGCCTAACCCACCAACTAGTCCTGCACATAAATCTGAAATAATATCACCATATAAATTAGGTGCTACTAGTACATCAAATTGACTAGGATTTGTGACTAACTTCATACATAAAGCATCAACGATTACACTATCGCTTTGAATATCAGGATATTCTTTAGCAATTTCATTGAATACTTCTAAAAATAGTCCATCGGATAACTTCATAATGTTTGCTTTATGTACACAAGTCACTTTCTTTTTTTCATTTTTTATAGCGTAATCAAAAGCGAATCGGATGATTCTTTCACTAGCTTTTCTTGTGATGATTTTGATACTATGAGCAGTATCCTCATCATACATATATTCAACACCTTTATATAAGTCTTCACTGTTTTCACGAACAATCGTTAAATCTACATCTTCATATCTTGTTTTTACACCTTCTATAGAAGTTAGTGGTCGAAGATTTGCATATAAATGAAAATGTTGTCTTAGTAAGACATTAATTGATCGAAATCCTTTACCAATAGGAGTAGCAGTTGGCCCTTTTAAACATAGCCCATTCTTGTCTATTGCATCTAGTAGTCCATCTTCTAAAAGTTTGCCACTAGATTCAAAATAACTCGCTCCGGCACTATATGTTTCAAATTCAATACCTGTATTTAATGCTTTAGATACTTCAATAACACTTTGTGATACTTCTGTTCCAATTCCATCACCTGGGACTAATACAACTTTCATATAATTTACCTCTTTCGAACATTGTATACTATTTATTTATGATTTTGATTATAATTTAACTTATATATTCATGGAGGTTTCTATATGATATACCCAGATGTTGCAAACTTAACCAAAGACGATTTAAGTACTTTATGCGATGAATATCGTAGCCATAATTTCATTAATCCTGAAATATCTGAAAAACTTGGTGTTAAAAGAGGACTAAGGAATCCAGATGGTACAGGTGTTTTATCTGGATTAACAAATATATGTGATGTCGTGGGTTATAAAAAAGAAGAGGATAAGATCATCCCTATCGATGGAAAACTCATTTATCGTGGTATTAATCTAGAAGATATTGTTGAAGAAGCGATTATTAGCGAGAGATTCTTATTTGAAGAAGTTGTATGGTTACTATTATTTGGAACACTTCCTAACGAAAAAACGCTAAATCACTTTCATAATATTTTAGAAAGTCATCGAGAACTCCCTGATGGATTCGCTGAGACAATGATTATGGCTGCCCCTTCTCCTAATCTAATGAACAAGATGGCAAGAAGTGTACTAGCAATGTATTCTTATGATGAAGACGCTGAAGATACATCATTAGAAAATATCATTAAGCAATCCATAAATTTAATTGCCGAGCTTCCAACCATGATGGTTTATGCATATCAAACAAAAAAACATGCTTTTGATCGAGAATCTCTATATTTCCATTATCCAAAACCAGGTTTATCTTGTGCTGAAAATATCCTAGCAATGTATCGCTTAGATCAACAATACACAAAAGAAGAAGCTCATTTATTAGATTTATGTATGATTGTTCACGCAGATCACGGTGGTGGTAATAACTCTGCATTTACAACTAGAGTATTATCTTCTACTGGTACGGATACGTATTCTGCAATTGCGGCCGCTATACTCTCTTTAAAAGGTCCAAAGCATGGTGGAGCAAATCTACTTGTCATGAAACAATTAGATGAACTATTAGCGAGTGTTAAAGATGTGAATGATGATGAAGAAATGTTAGCTTTCTTAAAAAAGATTATCGATAAAGAAGTATGTGATCATTCAGGATTAATATATGGTATGGGACATGCTGTATATACCTTAAGCGATCCTCGTGCACAAATCTTAAAGAAACAATCTAAAAACTTAGCATATGAAAAAGGTTTTAAACGAGAATATGATGCGCTATGTCAAATAGAAAAACTAACGCCAATCGCCTTTAAAAAGTATAAGGGCTCTGATAAAAAGGTATGCGCAAATGTCGATTTATATTCAGGACTCGTATATAGAATGTTAGGACTTGCACCAGAATTATTTACGCCAATCTTTGCGATAAGTAGAGTTGCTGGATGGTGTGCTCACCGTATGGAAGAAGTAGAATTTGCGAATAGAATTATTAGACCGGCATATAAATATGTTGGTGAACAAACTAAAGAATATATACCAATCGGTAAACGTTAAAAGAGGTTGTTACGTAATACATCGTAACAACCTCTTTTTGCTTTCTAAACTATAGAGCTTTCACCATATTTGCTAAGAAGTAAATATCTTTACTGCTCATGAATAAAAATACTGCTGGTTTTTCATGATGAAGGACCTTTGCCCCTGCTTCATCTTCAGTTAATACAATTGAACCAGGAATCTTATCTTGCAAGTAATGGATGTCAATATTTGTACCATCTTGCTTATCATCAATACTTGTAAAATCAAGTAAGTATACTTTATCCGCTTTACTTAGTTGCTTAGCAAAATCATCCGCAAAATATAATACACGAGAAGCACGATGTGGTTTGAATACAACTACTAGCTTTTGATTTGGGAATCTTTTTCTAGCTGTATCTATTGTTACACCAACTTCTGTAGGATGATGTGCATAGTCATCTATATAAATGTTTTCGTTATGTTCTTCCACAACAAAACGACGTTTAACACCATGGAAATTAGATATACCTTCTTCAATTTGTGAAACTGTCATTCCTTCTAAAATTCCAACACCAATACTCGCTAAAGAATTTAGCAATAAATGATGTCCAACAAATGGGAATGTAAAGTGACCAAATCGTTCTTTTTCAAAATATAAGTCAAATTCTATATGTGTAGAATCTTCTATAACATTTTTAGCTTGTATATCATCTTCATCTTTTAATCCATAGAAATAAACTTTTTTCGATGGATCAAAATGACACTTACGTACTTCCTCATCATCGCCATATACAATTAATGCTTTAGATACATGTGAACTAAATTCTTCATATGCACTACGATAATCCGCATCATCTTTAAAATAATCAACATGATCTATTTCGATATTCGTGATAATTGCATATTCTGGATAGTATGCAATAAAGTGTCTACGGAACTCATCTGCTTCTAAGCAAAAGTATTTTGTATCCTCATCAATATGACCTTCGCCATCACCAATTAACCAACCAGTATTACCCTTTTCTTGCATCATTGAGGAAACAATACCAGTTGTTGTTGTTTTACCATGACTTCCAGCAATCGCAATCGTATGATAAGGCTTAATAAATTCACCAACAAATTCATGATAGCGAGCTACTTTACATGTAGGATTATTTCTTGCGACAATAACTTCAGGGAAATCTTCTAAGAAAGCATTCCCAACAATAATATTCATATTGTCACGAATGTTATTAGGATCAAAAGATAAAATAGGAATATTTCTTTCTCTTAAACCTTCTTCAGTAAAGAAATGTTTCTCTAAATCACTACCAGAAACTTCATTGCCTAAATCTTTTAGCATGCAAGCAAGTGCAGCCATGCCCGTTCCTTTTATACCAATAAAATAATAGTTTTCCATATCTTTAGTCTTCGTCATCATCAAATAAAGTTGCTGAATCAAAAACAGGTTTCTTCTTTGGTAATGGTGGTGCTGTATTTGTACGAGGTTCATCGATGACTACTTCTTCACTAACTGCCTTTAGTTCGTTTAAAGTATTTTCGAATTTTTCATCTCTCTTACTTTCTTCACCACGATCATTTCCATTTAGAATATCATCTAAAGAAAATTCAGGAATTGCTTCTTCTGCTTCAACCTTTTCTTTTGTTACAGACATTTTTTCAGCTTTGTTAGATTTTTCTACTGTCTTTTGTACAGTACTTGGTTGATCATCTTTATTGATTCCATACATTGGAGAAATGACTTTCGAAACTAAATCATCACCTTTTTTAGATGAAGTTGATTTACGAACAGTTGATTTTCCAGTATTTTGTACAGCATTTACATCTTTTTCATCTACACCAAAAATAGGACTAATTACCGGATTAAATTCATATGGTAATTTCTTAATTTGTTTTTGTGTAGTTACTTTATTTGTTCTAGGTTTAGAAGTAGGTTGTGAACCACTTAAATCATCTAAAGTTAAACTAGCTGAACGAGGTCTTTCCGTTTGAACAGTTTTAGGCATTACAGGTTCTGCTTTTTCGTAACTTGTAGTTGGTTTAAATACACTTTCTTTAGGTGTAGATACTTTCTTCTCTTCATATGATGGAACAACAGGAGTTTTAATCTGTTGTGTAACATCTATTCTTTTCATTGAAGGTTTAGCAACTTCTTTTTGTTCAAAAACTGGAGCACTAGTTTGTGTCTTTTCTCTTGTTTTCTTTACAGGTTTAACAGGAACGACGACTTCTTCTTCCTCTTCTTCTTCATCGTCTATTTCTTCAAATATCAATTTTTTTAGATTTTCAAACATATTAAACTCCTTCACTATCTTTCTACATTTTATTCCTAATCTATTGAATTGTTAAGGTCTTCTTCCTCTTCACTTGGCGCATTGTAATCACCATCTATACCATCTTCATTTGTTTCTGTTTCTTCAATAATTTGATTATTATCAAACAATTCATCAACAGCACCATTTTCAGGAGTGATATTTTTAAATAATTCTAGTTGTTCACGCTTATATGTAATTAATTCTCTATCTGAGTAATCAACTTTAATTTTATTTTCATCAATTTTGATTGTTTTTGCAATATCTAGCATCACTTCTACTAATGATGGAACTTCATTTTGTGAACATACTGAATAGAATACCATATAATCAGTAGTAAGCTGTATTATTTTACCATAAGATACTTCATAGATATATAAATCATAGTGATGACTCACTTCGTTATAATCAATATATTCACCACTATTTTCATAAACAGTAGAACTAGATAACTTACTATCCTCACTAGCATTACCTAATATATTAGGAATATTCAAGTTCATGATAAACTTAGTACCATTATATGAAAATGTATTACTCGTTAATGTTGAATCAATTCTGCCAACAGACGGTTCAATACTATAAAAATAATACTCGTGATTATATGTTGGGGAAGATGCTTTTTCACTTAATGTCTCATTTATTTTATTAGAAATTTCAGCACTTAAATCGTCACTCATTTTTGTGCAACCACTTAGAAACAACATCATTACTAATAAAATAGAAATATATTTCATCATTCCTCCAACATCATTTTACTATGACTGCAGTCAATTTATAAATTGGTTTTCCCTCTTCAATAAATTTACTTTCATATTCTGTTATTGCATCTTCAGGATGCTCCTTTTTACGATAATCAACATAGAATTCCGTAAAAGTAAAACCATTTTTCAAAAAGTATAAAACAGAATCTTCAAATAAAAGTGAATTATCTGTTTTCATTACAATTTTACCATTTTCACTCAAGATAATTTTATAAATATCAAGAAAAGAATCAGAACTTAATCTTCTTTTATGATAATGTTTTTTTGGCCATGGATCCGAGAAGTTTAAATGTATTGTATCTACTTCACCTTGTTCAAACCATTCTAGTAAATGTTCTGCATTACCAGCGATCATTCTTTTATTTTCTAGATTTGGATTTTCACTTTCTAGAACTTTTCTTGCGGCTACAGCAGCTACACTTCTATCTTTTTCTATGCCAACCCAACCAGATTCTGGATACATTGAAGCCATTTGATTTAAATAGCCTCCTTTACCCATACCAATTTCTACATGTAAGTCACTAGTATTGAATAGTTCCTTCCATTTTCCTTTATAATTTTCAGGTTGTTCATAGATAAAGTCAGAATGAGCTTGTAAATATGGGTCTGCCCATTTCTTTTTACGCATTCTCATAATTATTCACCCAAAAAAGGAGGCTTATGCCTCCTCCTTGTTTTTCTTGAATACTCTTCTTTCTACAGAAGATGAATCATTGTTATGTGAGAAGTGATTTCCCTTTCCTTTTGGAGAATGAGAAGATTTCTTTGGTTCTACATAACCTTCAGGTTTTGGCGTACATTCACGTGCAGATACTTTAACCTTACCTGCTTCATCTATAGAAGTAACTTTAACTTTTACTTTATCTCCTACATGTAATACATCAGCAATATTTGGTGTTCTTTCCCAAGATACTTCGCTTACATGTAATAAGCCTTCAGTACCTGTAAATAAAGTAACAAATGCAAATGATTCGCGTACTTCAGATACTGTAGCTTCAAATTCTTCGCCTACTTTTGCTTCACGAGTAATATCTTCAATGATTGCTTTTGCTTTATCAACCATTGCTTGATTCATATGATAGATAGAAATTTGACCTTCTTCACTAACATTAATCTTAACATTGTCGCAATCCGCAATAATTTGGTTGATTGTCTTTCCACCCGTACCGATAACATCACGAATCTTATCTACAGGGATTGTTAATGAACCAACTTTTGGAGCATATTCAGAAACATGATCTCTTGGTTTACTGATGCAAGCTTCCATGTTATCTAAGATTTCCATACGTCCTTTATGAGCTTGTGCTAAAGCTTCACGAAGAATGTCTTGAGTAATACCAGCCACTTTGATATCCATTTGTAAAGCAGTAATACCATTTCTAGTACCAGCTACTTTAAAGTCCATATCGCCATAGTGATCTTCCATACCTTGAATATCTGTAAGAATAGAATAACTATTACCTGTTGTAATTAAACCCATTGCAACGCCAGCTACCATTGCTTTAATTGGTACACCAGCTGCCATAAGTGACATAGTACCAGCACAAATAGATGCTTGAGAACTAGAACCATTTGATTCTAATACTTCAGCTACAGTACGAATTGTATATGGGAATTCTTCAATACTAGGAATAACTTGAGATAACGCTCTTTCGCCTAATGCACCATGACCAATTTCTCTTCTTCCTGGGCTTCCCATACGACCAACTTCACCTACAGAAAATGGAGGGAAGTTATATTGATGCATGAAATGTTTTTCTTTAATTGTTGTTAAGTCATCAATCATTTGGAAATCTTCTAAAGAACCAAGTGTTGTAATAGACATAACTTGTGTTTCACCACGAGTAAACATAGCAGAACCATGAACTCTAGGAAGTAAATCTACTTGGCTATCTAATGGACGAAGTTCATCAAGTTTTCTTCCATCAGGTCTAATCTTTTTTTCACTGATTAAACGTCTAACTTCACCAGCTTCAATTTCTACACCATATTCATGAGCTTGTTTCTTTGCTTTTTCTCTAGCAGCGTCATCTTCCCATTCGATGTTTGTAGCAACTTCTTCAACCATCTTAGCGATTAATTCATCAATCTTGTTATAACGTTCTAGTTTACCCTTAATTGAAACTGCTTCTTCAATATCTTTCTTACCATGTTCGTTGATATATTCTTTAATCTTTGGATTAATTTCATATAAAACAACTTCCATCTTAGGCTTAGCACAACTAGCAATAATTTCTTCTTGAATTGCACATAATTCTTTAATTGCATCATGACCAATTTCTAATGCAGTAAGCATTTCTTCTTCACTTACTTCTTTAGCACCAGCTTCAACCATGTTAATCGCTTCTTTTGTACCAGCAACTGTTAAAGATAAAGTTGCTTTAGCGCTTTGTTCTACGCTTGGGTTAATGATATATTCACCATCAACTTTTGCGACAATAACACCAGCAATAGGACCATTAAATGGAATATCTGATACACATAGTGCTAATGAAGAACCAAACATAGCAGCTAGTTCACTACTAGCATCTGGATCTACTGAAAATACTGTATTTACAATTTGTACTTCATTACGGAATCCTTCCGCAAATAATGGACGGATAGGACGGTCAATTAATCTAGCAGTTAATGTAGCGTGTTCTGTAGGTCTAGATTCTCTTCTTAAGAAGCTACCTGGAATTTGTCCTACAGCATACATCTTTTCATTATATAAAACTGTAAGTGGGAAAAAGTCTGTATCCTTAGCTTCATGACTTGCTGTCGCAACGCTTAATACTACTGTATCGTTATAGCGAACTAAAACACTACCACCAGCTTGTTTAGCAATTTCGCCATTTTCTACTGTGATTGTTCGACCATGGAAGTCAAAACTCTTCTTATATTTCTCCATATATATATTTCTTCTACCTCTTCTTTTTCTTATTTACTCAAAATTTCAACATTTTTATTCTAACACAATGTTTCTCTATTTCATAAAAAAGTTAAAATATGCACTATTCTACACTCTTTAGCGATTCAATCATGTCAATATTCTTTAATTTTTTACGCATAAAGAAGTTTACTAATAGTCCAAATATGATGGTAAAAGAAACAGAATAAACATAACTTAAGAGATTAACACTTCTACCAAACATAATATAGTCCATTTCGACTTGTCTCATGATGTAATGATGTAATAATGTTCCTACAGGAATGCCAAAAATTGCGCCAATAAATGTTAAAACATTATTTTCTTTATAAATATAGTTTTGAACTTCATTCTTTCTAAAACCTAACACTTTTAATGTAGCAATTTCCCGTTGTCGTTCAGATATATTTACATTAGTTAAATTACCTAAAACAACAAATGCTAAACTCATTGAAGCAATTAATAATACCCATACAACTAAATCTAGACTATTTGCCATTGTTCTAAAGTTATTCAATACTGATTCATTAAATGTAATACTACTTACATTTTCATGATTAACGATATCTTTTTGGAAGTTCAAACTAACTGAATCATCACCATTAATTTCTACACATATAGCATTACTAGATACTTTTGTATCAAATACTTTGTTGTAATAGTTTTGTGTCATAAAGACATAATGCTGAATATACATTTCGCATATTCCACTTACTAGTACATCCTTTTTGACTCCTTCTTTACTTTCTAAAGAAATTGTATCTCCTACACTTAATCCAAGATTTTCTGCTAGTTTTTCACTAATAACTACCCCATCATCAGTTAGTTCTATTGGAATATGGTTCTTACGTGTTCTTAAATTTAAGAAACCATCAATATCTTGTTTATCTTCAAAAGCATACACATATACTGTCTCTTCTTCAGAATCATTTTGAATTACAGCATTATAGTCCGTCATGGATATAGCATTTTTAACATCATCTCTATTTTGAATATCTTGAACTAGAGCATTAAACTCACTCTTAGTGATTTCATCATCTGCACTAACTAAGCCATCATAGTAAATAATGTCATCAAATTGGATATCTACCATTGCTTTTACAGAATCTCTAACACCCCATCCAGTAACAAGTAATGCCGTACATCCCGCTACACCAAATACCGTCATAAAGAATCTCTTCTTATAACGTATTAAATTGCGTACTGTTATTTTCCAAGTAAAAGACAAATGTTTCCAAATAAAACCAATCTTTTCAATAAATGTACTCTTACCTAGTTTTGGAGCTTTCGGACGTAGTAATTGAGCTGGCACTTCTTTTGTATCTTTACGGCAAGCATTATATGTTGTTAGTTCCATTACAACTAAGAATATTAAACTAGAAGTGATCACAAGCTTCCAAGGGATTTCAAACTTTAAATCTGGCAAAATATACATCATTCGCCACAATGTATAAATAATTGGAGGGAAAATCATCATTCCAAAAATAGTTCCTAATATTTCTCCAACAATAGTAGCAAGTCCTGCATAAATTAAATATTTACTAGCACATTTAAACTCTGAATAACCTAAAGCTCGCATTACACCAATTTGACCACGTTGTTCATCTACCATACGTGTCATTGTCGTTAAGCAAACTAAAGCAGCAACAAGTAAAAAGAATACTGGGAAGATATTCGCGATAGCTTGCATTTGTTCAATCGTGCCTTTATAAGTAGCACTAGAATAATGTGAAGTACGATCTAAAACTGTCCACTTTGCATCTTCTAAATCTTGAATATCTTGATAAGCTTTATCAAGTTCTGCTTTTGCATCGATAAGTTCTTGTTCGCCATCAATTCTAGAAGTTTCTAATTCTTCTTTAGCATCCGCTATTTTTTGTTTAGCATCTACTAATTCTTGTTCACTATCCACTAATTTTTGACGATTTTCAGCTATCTCTTTACGTGCATCTGCTATTTTTTCATCTAATTCTACAGAAGCGTTTACGGTTTTTTCGTATGCTTTAACAAGTTCTTGTTCAGCAGCACTAATTTTATCTTCCGCTTCTTGTAAACCGTCTTCAATTTGTTTCTTATTCGCATTTAGAGATTCAAGTTGAGTTTGATATTCAACGAGTTTTGTGTCTACTTCTTCTTTTTGAATACCTGCCGCACTAATTGCAGCATCTAATTGAACTTGAATATTTTCTAAATATTGTTTTTGCGTATTTAAAAGTGAAATAGTATTATCATATAAACTTGTTAAATCCCCTACTGTTACTGGTTCAACAAATACATATTCTTCGTTTAAAGATTCATTTACTTGCTTTAAAGATTGAACTAATATCGTTATACCTTCTTGATATTCACTAGGCATAGAAGTTAAAGGTGTTTCACTTGGTAATGTTTTTAAAGTCGTTATCAATAATTGAATTTCATCACTTTGTAAACTAGCGATAGTAGTATTAATGGAAACTAAACCATCACGAACTTGAATATATTGATTAAGTAATTCAATCACAGAATTAAGTTGACTAATACCTGTATCTATTTGACTAATTGTCTTGCTCAATTCTTCTTTTTGTTTTTTGAATTCTTCCTTACTTTCATTTAAAGTATTTGTTCCCTCACTAATTTGATTACGAGCACCATGGATTTGATTTGCTCCATCAATTTCACCACGAGTCACTTCATCTTCTGCTTCTTGTAACTTCTGATAACCATCAGCGATTTCTTGTTCAGCATCTTTGATTTTTTGTTCGTTATCTGCTATTTCTTTTTCAGCATCACTAATCTTTTCATCAAATTCTTTTTTACCATCGTTATATTCTGTTAAACCATCATTATATTTTTCTAGTGCTTCGCTAACGACAGAATCTTTTCTTTTTTCTGCCTGTGTCTTACTAAATGTTTCTAGTTCTTCTTTTACTTCTTCGGTTAAACTTGCATATTGATCAGAAAAACTATTCATTTTAGAAGCATCCTTCACTAGTACATTTACTTCTGTGTAGTAATCTTCACAAAAAGCTTCAGCAGGAATATATAAATAAGTTCTTAGTACTTGATTACTTAATGTACTATTTTCTTTTGTTTCATTTAAATAAACTGGCGTATCAATTGTTCCTACAACGGTTACTTCATCTACGCTTAAATAATCATCTAAATCATTATCTGGTCTAGATAGTTTTACTTTTGAACCAAGAGCAAAACCACTAATCATTTCCGTACCATTTTCTGCTAGTACTTCATTTTTATTTTGTGGCATCCTACCACTAACAAGTTTAAATTCATTAATTTTATTATTTGTATCATAAGAGTGAATACGTGTTACATAAGTTGTTTCTTCACAAAGACCTAATACATCAACAAAATGAGCCCCTTCTACTGTTTCAATATAATCTAGTTTAGAAATAGCATCTATATCATCTTCGTCAAAACCATAGTTCGAATAGATTGTAATATCTTTTAAATTAAGCTCATCATCATAAATATCTACACTAGTACCCATAATTGTTGATACAGAACTAATACCAACGAAAAAAGATACACCAATTAATACAATTGTTGTAAGAGAAAAGAATCTACCTTTTGTCGAGCGAATTAATCGTCTAATATCTTTCCATAGCGTTTTATTCATTCAATCACCATTCAATTTCAGAAATATCTGTTGGATGTTCATTTACTTCACTTGATACAATTTTGCCACTTTTTACTTTAAATACTTTATCTCCCATAGGACATAGTGCAAGATTATGTGTAATGATGATAACGGTCATTCCACTATTACGACATGTATCTTGTAATAATTTTAAAATCTGTTTTCCTGTAACATAATCTAGAGCACCAGTTGGTTCATCACATAATAATAATTTTGGATTTTTCGCTAAAGCTCTAGCAATCGCAACACGTTGTTGTTCACCACCTGAAAGTTGTGAAGGAAAGTTATTCATTCTATCTTCTAGCCCTACTTCTTTGAGAACTTCTTTAGCGTCTAATGGATTTTTAGTAATTTCTGTAGCGAGTTCAACATTTTCTAAAGCCGTTAAATTTTGTACTAAATTATAAAATTGAAAGACAAAACCAATATCATAACGTCGATAATCCGTTAATTCTCTTTCGTTCATTTCATCAATTCGTGCACCATCAACGACAATTTCACCACTAGTACAAGTATCCATACCACCTAAAATATTCAAAATTGTACTTTTACCTGCACCACTAGCTCCTGCAATAACAATAAATTCACCTTGATTTATATCAAAATTCACACCAGACAAAGCATGAATATCCACCTCACCTACGTGATAGATTTTTTCTACATTTGAAAAAGAAATATAACTCATACATTCCTCCATATAATGAAGGTATTATAACAAAAAAACCGCGAATATTTCGCGGTCTCTTACTACTTTCTTAAACCTAATTTTTGAACTAAAGCTCTGTAACGATTTACATCGTGTTTCTTTAGATATTCAAGAAGTTGTTTTCTACGTCCAACCATCTTCATTAAGCCACGGCTACTTGAATAGTCTTTAGCATTTTCCTTTAAATGAACTGTTAAACGGTTAATTTGTTCAGTTAAAATAGCAACTTGTACTTCAACAGAACCTGTGTCGTGTTCTTTACGACCGAAATCTTTAACAATCTTTTCAACTGTTTCTTTTTCTAACATTTTAATTCTCCTCCAATATATTAGACCTTTATACCCAAGTAATCGCTAGAGATACGTATTGCCTAGGCAAAAGCAAAAAGATTTTATCATGTACACTCATGAAACACAATATAATTTTAAAGAAAATCGCATAAAATCGTATTTAATATTGGATATCCTTTTGATGTACATTTTAAATAATCATCTTCTATGACTAGATTTCCAAGTTTAATATGCATTTGAATTGGTTTTTGATAATAATCCACTAAAGAAATAGCATATTGTTGATTAAAACCTTGAATATTTAAGCCTTCTTTTAATCGTAAAGACATCATAACATGTTCAAAGATTTGATCTTCTTTAGACAATATAATTTCTTCTCTTTGTAATGGATTATCTACATAATCTTTAAAACGAGTTGTATTATCGTAACGAATCCCATTTTCTTTACCACTTGCGCCAAGTGATATTCCATAGAAATCAAGATAATGCCAATATGCTAAGTTATGTTTCGATTCTTTACCTTCTAAACTAAAATTACTAATTTCATATTGCTTATATCCATGTTTTTCTAACATAGAACAAGCAAGTTCATACATGTCTGCTTCTATTTCTTCATCTAGTGCCTGATAACCCTTTTTACCAAATACAGAATTTTCTTCAATTGTTAAACTATAGATTGATATATGACTAGGTTTTAATGCAATTGTATCTTCAATAGATTTTTGTAAAATTTCTAATGTTTGTGTTGGTAAAGAATACATTAAATCTAAAGAAATGTTTGTTATACCTTGCTCACGAAATAAACTCATGACTCTTTGAATATCTTCTAAATCATGATGTCGATTCATCATTTTTAATAAAGATTCATCAGAAGATTGTAATCCCATACTAATTCGATTGATGCCATGTTTTTTAATTATAGATACCTTCTTTTTTGTCATTGTCTCAGGATTAACTTCAATCGTATATTCTTTTACATCATGAGTATATGGATCTAGTAATTCTAGCAACGCATCTAGTAAATCATCCTCTAAAGCACTTGGTGTACCACCACCAATATAAATCGTATCTAAATATGGTGATATATCTTTTAAGGCAATTTCTTTTCTCACTGTTTCAAGCCACAATAATGCTTGTTTACGTGTATAAACTGAATGACAAAAATCGCAATAGTAACAAATTGTTTTACAAAACGGAACATGTAAATATAAGCTTTTAGGCTTATTTAGATTTTCCTGAATCATCATCCATTGAAAGAACAGCCATAAAAGCACTTTGTGGAATCACAACGGAACCAACTGCCTTCATTCTCTTCTTTCCCTCTTTTTGTTTCTCTAATAACTTCTTTTTACGTGAAATATCACCACCATAGCATTTTGCTAAGACGTTTTTACGCAAAGATTTAATATTTGTTCTTGCAATAATCTTTCCACCAATTGCTGCTTGTACAGGAATTTCAAATTGTTGCTTAGGAATTAAATCTTTTAGTTTAACAGTAATCGCATTTCCTCTAGAATAAGCACTACTTCGATGAACAATAACGCTTAATGCATCGA
>CAVCUC010000018.1:0-36510 GCA_963605225.1 bacterium | reverse complement strand
CAAAAATACTAATACAGCCACTCCAACTGTTTGTAATAAATCAAATGTTATTGTCATAAACCCCTACCTTCTTATTCAAATGTGCATCCATCTGCTTTTAATTTTTTATAAACCCAATCAATATCTAATTGACCATTCTCACGAATACTTTGAACCATCTTTTCTTCTTTTTTCATCACTTCATGAGCTTTAATACTAATTTCTAAAGCATTTTTTGGATCAATTACTACTAACCCATCTTCATCTCCAATTAAGATGTCTCCTGGTTTAACAATCTTTCCTCCGATATTTACAGGAACGTTAATTTCACCAGGACCATTCTTATATGGACCATTTGGACTAATTGCTCTAGCAAATACAGGGAAATCCATACCTTCTAAATCTCTAGGATCTCTCACTGCTCCATCTATTACAATTCCTGCAATCCCTTTTGCTTTGGCAAATTCTGACATAATGCCGCCAATCAAAGCTCTCTCTGTAAAACCATTACCATCCACTACAATGACATCTCCTGGTTTAGCATTATCAATTGCGTAATAAATTAATAAGTTATCCCCTGCTTGAGCACGTACTGTATAAGCACTACCTTGTAAACGTGTATGATTCATTGGTCTTATTGCACTTGATATTGCTGCAGTACGATTCATCGCATCGCCAATATTTGGTACAGGCACTCCTGTAAAACTATCGATTAAACTTTGATCTGCTCTTTCAAAATCTTTAATTACATGATATCCAATATTCATCTCTATACCTCTTTCAAAATCAAACGCGTTCTTTTTTGTACGTTCAAAATATATCATCCATCAATATATTTGTATAACAACTTATTTTTATTTATAATATTCCTAGATGGAATATTTATATGAACATTGAACAGATTAAAACATTTTTAGCTGTAGTAGACTATGGCACAATATCTGCAGCTGCAGATTACTTATTTATAACGCAATCCAATGTTAGTAAAAGACTATATAGTCTAGAAGAAGAATTAGGAGTAAAACTCATTCTTCGTCAACAAGGCTATCGCACAGTTCAATTAACAGAATATGGGATTAACTATGTTCCTATTGCTCGCCAAATGCTTTCTTTACTAGATACAAGTAAAAATTTAAAGAATCTAGAAGATATCAAAACATTACGTATCGCTAGTATTGATGCTGTAAATAACTTCACTTTTGTACCTTTATTTTCAGAGCATATTAAAAACTATCCAAATATTAAGTTGTCAATATATACACACCATTCTAATGAAATACATAATCTTGTAGAAACCAATTCTACTGATATTGGTTTTGTATTTAGTCGTATCAATTATTCTTTTATTGTTTCTAAGCCTATATATCGTGAACTTATGTATCTAGTATGTCATAAAGATAGTCAGTATTATGAAAACTATGATCCTGCATTATTAGATCCCCATAAAGAAGTATATTTGTATTGGGGACACGATTTCCAACAATGGCATAATCGTTATTGGAGTCCAAATGAACATAATCTAATTACCGTAAATGTTGGTTCAATGATACAACTATACCTAAACGAAAAAGACAATTGGGGTATTGCACCAATGTCTGTAATAGAAGCTATGCGTTCTAGAAACCCTAATAGCAATATTGTTTATTATCGTTTAAAGGATTCTCCTCCACCACGTATTTGTTATGAAATTACGCATCGTTATCCAAACTCTTATCAACAATCTGTTATTAATATATTTGAAAAAGAATTAGATGAGTTTGTTAGTAATAATAAATATATTTGTAGATATGAATCATGGATGGAGGAAGAAGCTATTTAGTTAGTAATTTATGCGTATATTGACCATGTTTTTTCGTTCGTCCATTTCCATATTGAATTGCAAATTTTGGACAATGATGCAAACAAGATAAACACATCACACATTTATCTTTTACCCAAACCGGTTTATTATCTTTAAGTTCTATAGCTTGTACTGGACAATTTCTTGCACATAATGAGCAACCAACACAAGTATCTTCTACTTTGAAATGGTTTGTTTTACGCATGTTTTCATATTCTATTTGATGTACTACTTTTGTTAGTAATAGTGGTGTCACGTAATGCATAAAATGACCGCAATCTCGATTTACTATATGTTGTATGATTGTATCAATTTGTTTTTCTGCTTGAAGATTAATCCTATCTACTTTATTTTTATCACTCAAATCAAATATAGGTGTCCAAGTATCTGGCATTTTAACACTAAAATATGCATCTATTGATTTACCTTTTCTTTGTATGATTTCATTAGCGAAATATCCGGTTTGACCAGGTGTAGTACCACATGTTGCGATAAAATAAATGTATTTTATCGATTTTGATAAACAAATCTTTTCAAGAAATTCTTTTACAATGATTGGTAATCCCCACAAATATGTAGGTGAAACGATACCGATAATCTCTTCATCAATAAAATAGCCATCGTGAGTTTGTTTCATGCAATCCACAATTGAATTTATTTCATCACTAGTTTCTAATGCAATTCTTTGAGCTACGTATTTACTATTATTTGTCGCTGAAAAATAAAATATCATTTTGTTCTCCTTCACTCTAGTCCTACAAATTTCACAAGGAAAGTTTGTGGAAGTATTTTCACTAATAGACGATAAAATTTATAAAACATTCCTGTCGTATAAACGGCATAACCTTTTTTTGCAGCTTTAAGAGACTTAATCGCAGCCACATTAGGATCAATAATTGGTAAACGTCTTTGTCCTTTTGTTAAATGTTGTTTTCCATCTTTTTGATTCATTTCTGTTAACATAAGTCCTGGGCATACTGCACAAACATTAATCTTTTGAGATTTCAGTTCTTCTCGTAAACCTAAAGATAACATAGATAAATAAGATTTTGATGCACTATATACAACTAAATTTGTATTTGGCACAAATGCTGAAGTAGATGACACTTCTAAAATTGTTCCTCCACTCTCCATATAAGGTAAACAAATACGCGTAATCGCTGTAGCTCCTTTGCAATTTAAATCAATGATGCTCATCATATCACTTATACTCATTTCTTTAAAAGATCCACTACGTGCTACTCCTGCATCATTGATTAATACTTTTATTTTCGCTTTCCTATATTTTAATCTTTCTTCAAGCAAGTTATAGCTTTCTAGATCACTCATATCCATAGGAAAAATCACAAATTGTTTACCTGGATATAGATTTGCTACTTCTTGTAATCGTTCTTTACGACGAGCAATAAGCCATATTTCATGAATTTCAGGATATAACTTTATCACTGCATCCACATAACACTTGCCTAATCCCGATGAAGCACCAGTTATAATTGCAATCGACATATAATACCTCCATTTACAATTGTCATCATTTAGACAGTTGTATAATTTGTGAAAATAAGATACTTTTTTCTTGTAACATAAAACAGATTCAAAAATATGAATCTGCATAAATTTAGACACTATTTAATATTTGCAAAGGAGACTCAACAAATGAAATATGATTTATCGAAGAAACCTACAAAAGGTGCAATGCGAACATTAAATTCTTTTAAAAATACAATGTTTACTTTATTGTCCACAAAGTCATTTGAAGAAATTACAACAAGTGAACTATGTGAAACATCTAGTTATCCTCGTGCTACCTTTTATAACTATTTTGAAGATAAATATGATTTATTAGATTATTGTTGGATTAGTTTAACGCAAGAAATTCATTTAGAAGAATATTGTCATATCGAACAAAACAAGATGCTTTATATATTTTTTGATCGTATCAACTCTTTTTCTAAAGAACATAATCAAATCATCAAGCTCATCTTATCTCATAATTCAGAAATTGGTTATATGTTCTCTAGTTTCCGTAATTTTATGAATAAACAAATGCGTCAAATCTTTGAGGAATGCCCTAACATTGAAAATCACCCTATTCCTAAAGAAATATTAGCGGATCATTATAGTAATACGTTAATACTTGTTTGGAAGTATTCTAATCTTATTAATCCTAATTGTACAAAAGAAGAAGCTTATCAATATTTAAACTATCTTGTAGGAAATCTAAGCTAACAAAAAAACTGATGCACCTTTAGTCATCATAACTAGAGATATCATCAGTTTTTATATATTTTAATTATTTTTCGTAACCAGGTTTGCCTAGTAATCTGAACATATTTTTCTTATATACTTCTACACCAGGTTGGTTGAATGGATTGATATCAAGCATATAGCAAGTCATCGCTGTTGCGATAAAGAACCAATAGCACATATAACCAAAGCTATATTCTTTCATATCATTAATTTCTAATACTAAATTAGGAACTTTACCTGTAACAACATGTGCTTCAAGTGTTCCTTCAAAAGCCATCTTATTTACCCAATCTAAACTCTTACCTGTTAGATAGTTCATACCATCTTTGTTTTCAGGATCATTAGGTACAGTCGCATCAATCATAGGTTCTTTTACAGTTAATACTGTTTCAAATAAAACTTTTTTACCTTCTTGAACAAATTGTCCTAAGCTGTGAAGATCAGTAGAGAAAATAGCTGAATCAGGTAAAATACCCTTGCCATCTTTTCCTTCGCTTTCACCTAATAGTTGTTTCCACCATTCAGATAAGCTTCTTAGTTGTGGTTCATACGCAACAAACATTTCTACATCATATCCATGGTTTTGTAGAATACGACGGCTAACAGCATAACGATAAGCAGTATTTTTTGTTAAGTCTGCTGTCTTTAATTCGTTATAAGCATCTGTATAACCTTGCATAATGGCTTTAATATCTACACCAACTAAAGCAAGTGGCAATAAACCTACTGGAGTAATAACAGAATATCTACCACCGATATCATCAGGGATAACAAATGTTTCATATCCTTCTTCATCAGCTAAAGCTTTAAGTGTTCCACGAGCTTTATCTGTTGTCGCAATAATTCTTTCTTTGCATTCTTCTTTACCATATGTTTGTTCCATATATTCACGAAGAATACGGAAAGCTAGAGCTGTTTCTGTTGTTGTACCAGATTTAGAAATAACATTTAATACAACGCTTCTTCCTTTAATGTGTTCAACAACTTGGTTGATATAAGTGCTTGAGAATGTATTTCCTACAAATACGATTTCTTGATTTGTATTTGGATATAAACCTTGAATCATTTCTACAGCAGCACGAGCTCCTAAATAACTACCACCAATACCGCAAACAACTACTACTTCTGCTTTATCCTTTAGTTTTTCAGCTAATTTAAGCATTCTGTCAAATTCTTCACGGTCATAAGTGTTAGCCCAATCAACCCAACCTAAGAAATCATTTCCTTTACCAGATTTCTCATGAATCATGTTGTGAATACTTGTTACTTGTGGTTGAAAATCATCAATTTTTTCATCAAATAAGCCATGTGTTTCGTCAAATTTAATCATGTTCTATCTCCTTTTTCGCTTCTGCAACCCAATTTGGTAGCTCTTTTTCTATAGAAAGAAAACCAAGTTTTGAAACAGGAAGTGTTGCTTTGTGATGAAACATTCCCATTCGTCCATGTGCTCTTTTTTTATGTAGAGCTTTTAAAGATAAACGAACTTGTTGACTTTGTTCATCACAATCAATAATCTTAACACGAACTGTATCACCAATATGTACAAATCTTGTAATATCTTTAACATATCCTTCACTAATTTCAGAAATATGAATTAACCCATTCACATTTTCATCTAGTGAAACAAATGCTCCATATGGTTGAATACCTGTTACTTTTCCTTCTACAATATCTCCTGTTTTGTACTTCATCTTAAATATTTCTTCAACTTTTCTTCCATGGTCAAGTATATCACTAGATGATAACGTGTGCTATACTTTACAAGCGAGGTGTATGAAATGATTCGTTCAATGTATCCTTTCTTCGCTGCCATTGTTTCAGTAATACTGGCGCAATTTCTAAAGCCAGTTCTATATTATCTAGTTAAACATGAATGGCATTGGGGATTAATTCATGAAAGTGGCGGTTTTCCTAGTTCGCATAGTGCTCTAGTATCTGCTTTAGCGCTATCTGTTGGATTTCAAGAAAAGTTTAGTTCCACATTATTTGCTGTAGCTTTAGCCCTTGCGTGCATTGTAGTGTACGATGCTGCAAATGTTCGCTATTATAGTGGTCAGAATATCAAAGTAACCCAACAACTTGTTCATGATATTCAAGAAGCGTTTAACGTTAAATTTATTGATCCTATTTATCAATCTAAGATGAAAGAAGTACTTGGTCACAAGTGGTTTGAAGTCATTGGCGGTATATTTCTAGGATGTATTGTAGCTTTAGTATTCTGGTATGGATTTTAGAAAGAAGGAAATTATGGCTGAAGAAGTAAAAACAGATGTAGTAGAAAGAATTAATAAAACAATCAATAAAATAAGACCATATATACAAGCAGATGGTGGCGATGTTGAATTTGTAAAATTTGAAGATGGTGTCGTTACTGTAAAAATGCTTGGTGCTTGTGCTGGATGTATGGCAATTGACGCTACTTTAACAGAAGGAATTCAAGCAATCTTAATTGATGAAGTTCCTGAAGTTAGAGAAGTAAAGCTTGATGAAGTATATGCCTACGATCCTAACACAATGGGAACAGACGGATATTCTTATTACTAATTAAATCCTCAATTTGAGGATTTTTTATTTTTCTCGATTAATTTTAGGCTATTTTGACTATGAAATTTGAATTTTGAAAGAAATTTCGAATTTTTTCTTCGATTTTCTGAAAATTTTTGTTGACTAGAATCAATTTTAGGATTTTAATACTAACAAATAAAGGAGAGAAATTTATATGGAGAAGCCATTTGAAGAATTTGGTTCACTTATATTCAGTGAACATGAGATGCAAGAACGATTACCGCATCCAATTTATTTATCTTGGAAGAAAACTGTTGAAAATGAAGAGACACTAGATCGCCCTACTGCTGATGCGATTGCTCATGCAATGAAACGTTGGGCTCTAGAAAAAGGTGCTACACATTATACCCATTGGTTCCAACCAATGACTGGTTCTACAGCAGAAAAACATGACTCATTTATTGATCCTGATGATTCAGGTGAACCAATGACACGTTTTTCTGGTAAATCTTTAATCAAAGGTGAACCAGATGCATCTAGTTTCCCTAGTGGAGGACTAAGAGCTACATTCGAAGCTCGTGGTTATACATATTGGGATGTTAGTTCACCAGTATTCATTAAAAACGGTGTCTTATGTATTCCAACAGTATTTGTATCTTACAATGGTGAATCCTTAGATACAAAAGACCCACTACTTAAATCTATTCGTGCAATTAGTGAAACTGCTACTAAGACAGTTAACTTACTTGGTGAAAAAGACGTTAAGTATTGTGTGCCAGTTTGTGGTCTAGAACAAGAATATTTCTTAATCGATAAAAAAGATTACGATGCTCGTTTAGATTTAAAACTAACAGGTCGTACATTATTTGGTGCTAGTGCTCCTAAAGGACAAGAACTAGAAGATCATTACTTCGCTGTTATTCCTGAACGTGTACGTGCATTCATGCAAGATGTAAACGAAGAACTATGGAAACTAGGCATTTATGCTAAGACAGAACATAACGAAGTAGCTCCTGGACAATTTGAACTAGCAGTAGTTTATCGTGATGTTAACGTTGCTGTAGACCAAAACCAATTAATCATGGACACATTAAAACGTTTCGCTGAAAAACATGGTTTAGCTTGCTTATTACATGAAAAACCATTTGATGGCATTAACGGTTCTGGTAAACATGATAACTACTCTATTGTTACAAGTACTGGCCAAAATCTATTCTCTCCTGGAGATAAACCAGCTGAAAACATTCGTTTCTTAGTATTTATTTGTGCATTCTTAAAAGCAGCAGATACATATCCTGAACTATTAAGATATAGTGCAAGTTCTTGTGGAAACGATCATAGATTAGGTGCTAACGAAGCTCCTCCTGCAATTATTTCCGTATATTTAGGAAGCTATATTGAAGATATCCTATTCAGTATTTATAAAGAAGAATCTGCTAAGAAACATTTACCAGTGGATAAAGAAGACTTCAACCCTATTTCTGGTTTATCTTATATTCCACATGATAATACAGACCGTAACAGAACTTCTCCTCTAGCTTTTACTGGTAACAAATTTGAATTCAGAATGCTAGGTTCTAGCATGAGTGCTGCTTTACCAAATACAGTATTAAATACAGTTATCGCTGATGCATTATCTGAAATTAACGCTGAACTTGAAGGAATCAAATACTTACAAGATGTACGTTCTAAAGCATTAGAAATCTGTCGCAATATCATCCATGATCATAAGAAGATTTTATTCTCAGGTGATGGTTATAGTGATGCATGGGTAAAAGAAGCTGAAAGAAGAGGATTACCAAACATCCGTTCTTATATCGAAGCTACAGCTGTACTAGATGATCAAAAAACAATCGATTTATTTACGAAGTTCAATGTTTATTCTGAAAAAGAATTACATGCTCGTAAAGAAATCGCCTTAGATCAATACATTAGTACAATTGGTATTGAAGTAAAGACTTTAATCGATATGGTTAAGCACGATGTCTTACCTGCACTAAACCACGAATGGGCTAGCGTTCATTCATCTTGTGATAAAGATGCACCTAAGTATTTATTAGATCAAGATAAGACATTAAAGAAACTATCTGATGATCTTTATACAAGTCTAACTAAGCTAGAAAAAGATTACACTGATGCTATTGCAAAAGGTGTCTCATATGAAACTGGTAAAACAATTCATGATGTCGTTTGCGTAGATATGGCTGAAGTTAGAAAATCTATTGATGCATACGAAAAGATTGCTTCAAAAGACTTCTATAAATTACCAACTTATAAAGAAATGTTATTTTCTTTATAGTCGTACCTCCTATGAAAATAAAGCTCGCTATTAGCGGGCTTTATTTCATTAAATTATAAATTTCATCTAAATCTTTCATATCTGCGATAAATGCATCGCCAAATAATTCAGTACTTCTATCCGTCAACAAAATCCCACTATTTTTCGGACAAACTAATACTTTTTGATTTCGCATTTCTATAGTACTCGATATATATCGTAACATTTCATCTGATTGTACGTAATTCATGACTAAATCAATTCCTTTTAAAAATCCTAAGCCAGAATATTCTGCATAATATCCCATATCTTCATCATATGAAGGGAAAGATTCTGTTAGTGGTGTAGCAGCAGAACCAATGGTAATTAGTATTCCTTCATAATCTTTTAACAATGAATTAAAGTTATAGTCTAATAATGTGGAATAACATCCTAATTCTTCTTCCCCTACTAAACAAACAATATCAAAATTTTGAATATAATTTTTTAAATCATCTCTGTAGTCATCAAAAATATCAAATATCTTAATATTTTTTCTTTGAATACCATATCGAATAAATGGTCGGATAACATCTTCATAATATTCACTTTCTTCACTAAACTGATCATGCCATGCACGTTGATCACTAGCATAACCGTTATTTTCCGTTAGAGGAATAATTAATACTTTTTGGTCTGAACGAAATAAACTATATAGAGTTTCAGCGGCCCAATTGCCATCAAAATTTGTTTGATTAACTAAAATATGAATCATCTTTTACACTCCTATTCGTATTATCTTAACACAACATAATTTTTTATTATAAAATAATTCTATGAAACGTTATCACATTATGGTCGAAGGACTCGTACAAGGTGTTGGCTTTAGATGGTTTGTACAAACTTGTGCAAATAAGTATGGTTTAACTGGTTCTGTAAAGAACTTATCTAATGGAATGGTTGAAGTATTTGCTCAAGGTGAAGAATCAGATTTAAATAACTTTATCCATGATTTAGAACGTGGTTCTCGTTTTAGTCATGTTGAAAATGTCAGCTACAAGTCCTGTCCTTTAAAAGAAAAAGAAAGATCTTTCCAAGTAGATTACTACTAAGATTTTTTATACATTTTTTGCCAGTTTTCACAATGAAACCGCTATCTTGTGAATTTTTTAACTTTTTACTTGCAATGTTTACTAGGGTATGGTAAACCATAGTAGTGAAATAAATCACAAGGAGGAAATTATGGCAGATACAAAAAACGCTTCTGTTCAAGAAACACAAGATTTAGGTGTACAAGAAGTAGATGTTAAGGTTCAAAAAGCATTAAAAGCATTAGAGGAATATGCAAGTTTTGATCAAGAAAAAATCGACTATATTGTCGCAAAATGCTCTGTAGCCGCTCTAGATAAGCATGGTGAATTAGCTAAACTTGCTATTGAAGAAACTAAACGTGGTGTCTTCGAAGACAAAGCAACAAAAAATCTATTTGCGTGTGAATATGTTGTAAATCATATGCGTCATCAAAAAACAGTTGGAATTGTTGGCGAAGATGAAGTTAAAGGATTAATTTATGTTGCTGAACCAGTTGGTGTTGTTGCCGGTATTACACCTGTTACTAACCCTACTAGTACAGCAATCTTTAAATCATTAATTTGTTTAAAGACAAGAAACCCAATTATCTTTGCATTCCATCCAAATGCACAAAATTCATCTGCTGCAGCTGCTAAAGTTGTATATGATGCTGCTGTTGCTGCAGGTGCTCCAGAAAACTGTATCCAATGGATTGAACACCCTAGCATGGACGCAACAAGTGCATTAATGAATCACCCAGGTGTTTCTACAATTCTAGCTACTGGTGGTAACGCAATGGTTAAAGCAGCTTACTCATGTGGTAAACCTGCGCTAGGCGTTGGTGCTGGTAATGTACCTGCTTATATAGAAACAACAGCGAATATTAAACAAGCTGTAAACGATATCTCAATGTCTAAAGCATTTGACCATGGTATGATCTGTGCTAGTGAACAAGCTGTAATCGTAGATAAAGAAATCTATGATGATGTAAAGAAAGAATTCTTACATTACAATGTACATTTCTGTAATGAAAAAGAAAAAGAAAAACTTGAAAAATTCATGTTTAACACAAAGTGCTACAGCAAAGATTGTGCTGGTGCTAAGTTAAATGGTGCTGTAGCTGGTATGAGTGCTAGTTGGATTGCTGAACAAGCTGGATTCAAAGTTGACCCAGACACTTCAATCTTAATGGTTGAATGTAAAGAAGTTGGTCCAAACGAACCATTAACGCGTGAAAAGCTATCCCCTGTTCTAGCTATGCTTAAAGCAGAAAATATTGAAGATGGCTTAACAAAATCTGAACAAATGGTTATGTTCAATGGTATTGGTCACTCAGCTGCTATTCATACATCTAATAAAGAATTAGTTGAAGAATTCGGTAAACGTGTAAAAGCTTGCCGTATTATCTGGAACTCTCCAAGTACATTCGGTGGTATTGGTAACATTTATAACTCCTTCATTCCTTCATTAACACTAGGCTGTGGTTCTTATGGTCATAACAGTGTTTCAGGAAATATCAGTACTGTTAACTTATTAAATATCAAGAAAGTAGGACAAAGGAGAAATAACATGCAATGGTTCAAGATTCCTTCAAAGATTTACATTGAGAAAAACTCAATTGAATACTTACATGATATGAATGAAATGGGTCGTGTATTTATTGTTACTGACCAATCAATGGTTAAGTTAGGATATGTAACAAAAGTTACTGACCAATTAGAATCTCGTCCATCTCGTGGTAGAGGAAAGATTACTTATGAACTATTCTGTGACGTAGAACCAGATCCATCTATTCAAACAGTTAAGAAAGGTTTAAGCCTAATGCAAGGTTTCCAACCTGATACAATCATCGCTATTGGTGGTGGTTCTGTAATGGATGCTGCTAAAGGTATGTGGTTATACTATGAACATCCTGAAGTAAACTTTGATGACCTAAAACAAAAATTCATGGATATTCGTAAGCGTGCCTTCCGTTATCCAGAATTAGGTAAGAAAGCTAGCTTAGTATGTATCCCTACAACATCTGGTACAGGTAGTGAAGTTACACCATTCGCTGTTATTACAGATAAAGAAACTCATGTTAAATATCCATTAACAGACTACTCTTTAACTCCAACTGTAGCAATTATTGACCCAGCTCTAACAATGAACTTACCAGCAAGCATTACAGCAAATACTGGTATGGACGTATTAACTCATGCAATTGAAGCATATGTTTCCGTTCTAGCAAGTGACTTTACAGATGCTTTAGCTTATAAAGCAGTTAAGATGGTATTTGAATACTTACCAAGAGCTGTACATAATGGAGCAAATGATCCAGAAGCTAGAGAAAAGATGCATAACGCTTCTGCTATGGCAGGTATGGCATTCGCTAACGCATTCTTAGGTATGAACCACTCTATGGCTCATAAAGTCGGCGCAGAATTCCATGTACCTCATGGTTTAGCAAATGCAATCTTATTACCATATACAATTAGATATAACGGTACAAAACCAGAAAAACCTGGTATTTGGCCAAAATACAAGTACTACAACGCTGATGAAAGATATTGTGAATTAGCAAAAGCTGTTGGCATTGAATTCAGTTCTGTTGAAGAAGGCGTAGAAAAATTTGCTGAAGCAGTAACTGCTCTAGGTAAAGAAGTAGGTATTGCAATGAACTTCAAGAGTCTTGATTATCTAAATGAAACAGATTGGATGGCTGCTGTTGAAAAATTAAGCTACTTAGCTTATGAAGATCAATGTTCTCCAGCTAACCCACGTATCCCTATGGTAAAGGATATGCAAGAAATTCTAAGAAATTCTTGGACAGGTAAAGTCATCACTTATAAACATCACTAATCACTAAAACAAAAGAGGCAACTTTAGAATTTAGAATTCTAAGGTTGTCTCCTTTTTTATGTATCAAGGCAATATATGTCCTGCATCTAGATATAAGCGATACCACTCTTCTCTAGTTAATGAAACGTTTTCTCCATCGAAGATTAATTGTAAGTGGTCTATATTTGTTGAACCAGAAATCATTTGTATATTAGCAGGATGTCGTAATAACCAACTAGTCGCTATACCGTATGGCGTAACATTGTACTTTTCTGCTAACTCATCTAGTGTAGAATTTAGTTTTGCATATATGTCACGATTACCGATAAATGTTCCTTCGAAAAATCCAAATTGAAATGGTGACCAAGCTTGTACACTAATATCATTAAGCATGCAATAGTCTAGTACTGAGCCATCATGATCAAATGAACCAGAACTTGTCATATTCACTTCTAATCCAGACGCAATCATATTCGATTCAGTAATGCTTAGTTGTAATTGGTCAACAAGAATAGGTTGTTTCATATATTTTTTAAGTCTTTCTATTTGACTTGGCCTAAAATTAGAAACACCAAAGTAATGCACCTTTTCTGATTCATATAGTTCATTTAAGGTATCTGCCACTTCTTTTGCGTCCATTAATGCATCTGGTCTATGTAGTACAAGAACATCTAAATAATCTGTATCTAGTCTTTTTAAACTACCTTCTACACTTTCTAAAATATGTTCTCTAGAAAAGTCATACATTTTTCCTGGAACAATACCACATTTTGATTGAATAATTACTTCTTCTCTTTTTAGTCCTGTTTGTTTAAAAGCTTCTGCAAATAAACTTTCACATGTTCCTTGGCCATAAATATCTGCGTGGTCAAAGAAGTTATATCCTCTATCGACAGAATAACGAATTAACTTTGCTATATCAGATACCTCTTTATTTTTTAACCGCATACAACCTATAGCAATACGAGGTACTTCTAATGCACTATTTCCTAACTTCATTGTTATACTCCCATCTTTTGTCTTAACTCATAATATGCACCTATTAGATTTGCATCATTTCTAAATTTGCATGCCACAATTTCTACTGGTCGAACGGGGAAAACTGGAACAAATAGCTTTAAGTATTGTTCATTAATCTTTTGAATTAAAAGTGATTGAGCACTAATTCCCCCACCTATCGCAATCTTTTCAGGGTCAAATATCACTTGTAAGTTATACAGTTGTTTTGCAATATAAAAGCTAAATTCATCTAATGCGGCTAATACTTTTTCATTTCCTTGTGTTGCTAGTTCAAAGATTTCTTCACCTGTAAATTCTTGATCTGTTTCTAAATATTTTTGCACCAAATGTAATAGTCCTTTAATACCACTTACACAAGCCCACATTTCAGAAGTATCTGCAGGATACGTATTTCCTGTATATAAGCAAGATACTTCCCCAGCCGCAAAGCGTTTACCATTATGAATTTTTTTATCTTTGATTAAACAACCACCAACACCTGTCCCTAAAATTATCGCTATAGAATCACTTACATCTTGTAAGACGCCATAGCCTACTTCAGCAATTCCTGCACACTTTGCATCATTACCAATCCATACTGGAACATGATATTTATCACTTAGATTCTTCTCTAATGGTTCATTGTTAATGTAGACTAGAGATCCACCCGTTAAAGCTATTCCATTCTCAGAATCAATTACACCAGGCATACTAATTGCTATACCATCTATATCTTTACAAATAATCGAATCTAATGCTTCATATAAATCTTCTATTTTATACTCAGAATCTTCAGGATGAAGACACCACTTCGCTGGCGTTTTGATTTTCCCTTCTTTTAACTTATTTAGATTTTCATCTAACAATGCATATTTTATGGAACTTCCACCAATATCAATCGTAAAAATCTTCATCATTCACCTCATTTAAATATTTCATCAAATGTTTTTGCCATAACAGCTACATCAATTGGTTTAGCAATATGACCATTCATTCCTGCCTCAATAGATTTTTGTTTATCTTCTTCAAAAGCATTGGCTGTCATCGCTACAATAGGAATATTCGCTTTACGGTTATTTTCTAATGTACGAATTTCTCGAGTAGCTGTATAGCCATCCATTCGTGGCATTTGAATATCCATTAGAATTAAATCATATGTATCTTCATCCGCTTGATTCATTAATTTAACTGCTTCTACACCATCAGTCGCTTCTGTTACAATCATTCCTGCTTCTTTTAATATCGTCGAAGCAATTTCACGATTTAATTCATTATCTTCTACTAGTAGGATTTTCTTTCCAGAAGCACTAAATGTCACCGGTTTTTCTTCTTTACTAGAATGAGATTTTTCACAAGACAATACTTTCTTTAATTCAGACATAAAGATTGGCTTAGAGATAAAGGCTGTAACACCCGCCTTTTTAGCTTCTTCTTCAACATCAGAATAATCATAAGCAGTTAATATAATGATTGGAATATCTGGATCAATCACTTTACGAATTTGTCGTACTGTTTCAATGCCATTCATATCTGGCATTAAATAATCAATAATATAAGCTTTATATTCATCCTTTAAGTCTGTCGCTTCTTTAGCACGAATAATCGCTTCTTTACCAGAAGTAGACCACTCTGCACGCATTTCTATACTTCTAAGCATCTTACTAACACTTTGACAAGTATAAACATCATCATCTACTACTAGTGCTCTAGCACCAATATATTTAGGTTGTATTTGATATTGTTGTTCTGTATTTACTAACTTAAAATCAACTGTAACAACAAATTCACTTCCTTTACCAAGTTCACTATTTACTTTAATCGTTCCATTCATCATATCCACGATATTTTTAGTAATGGACATACCTAAACCGGTACCTTGTATACCACTTACGGTAGACGATGTTTCTCGTGTAAACATTTCAAATATATGATTCACAAACTCTTTAGACATACCCATTCCTGTATCTTTTACACTAAAGACATATGTTGCGTAGTCTTTGATTGAGCAAGGTTTTTCACATACACGTATATTGATATTTCCACCATTACCTGTATATTTAATCGCATTGCTCACAATATTTAGTAATACTTGATTTAACCTTAATTTATCCGTAATGATATCTTCATTCACGACATCTAATGTATCGATATAAAGATTTTGTTGCTTAGCAAGAATTTGACCTTGAATCATTGTTCTAAGTTCTTGTAATATGTCTGGTAAATGTACAACATTTTCATCCAATTTAACCGTTCCACTTTCAATACGACTCATATCTAGAATTTCATTGATTAGACTTAATAAATGCGTACTAGAAGTATGAATCTTAGTCAAATAATCGTGTACAAGTTCTGTATTATGAATATGTGTTTGAGCTAGTGCTGTAAAACCAATAATCGCATTCATTGGTGTACGAATATCATGACTCATATTACTGAGGAATGATGTTTTAGCACGATTGGCTTGTTTTGCGGCAATTAGTGCATCTCTTAAAGCAGATTCTTGTTTTAATTCTTGTGCTTTTTCTTCGGTAAAGTCACGAGCAACATAAAGAACTTCTTTTACTTCTCCATTTTCATCTCTACTATTTACAATAAATCTTGCTTGAAACCAACGATTCTCAGGATTTCGATATTCCGTCGCAATGGTATTATTACTACCTATTCTTTGACTAAGTGTATTAACATCAAGAAACTCTCGCATTTCTTCACGCATATCTTCTGCCATAAATGCTGTAATAATTCGTTCCTTTACATCATCAAAATTACCTTTTTCTGAAATGACATTTTTCATCGAAGAAACACTACTAACCATTTCATAGTTATGTGTAATTAAATCTGCCCTAAAAATTGTTGTATAAATAGTAGATAGAGAAGAAATTACTTCCGAATGTTGTTTTTCTTTTTCGAGTGTTTTGGCTAAATATTCTTCTTGTTCCTTTTGGTGTCGAACAATTTCATCCACATCATAATGATATCCTCTTAATACATATCCTCCATCTACTTCATATGCCGTTCCACCACATCTTACATAACGTTCACCAAGAGTAGGATGATTCCATAAATATGTATTTTCCGAGACCATTCCTGATTTCATTTCTTCAACAGAATCTAAAACAGATTGTAGCGCATCAGGCATAATTCTAGAAAACCAGACATTATATACATCGCTACTAGCCATACTTTTATCTCTTATACCAAGAAGTTCAAGCATTAAATCATCCGCTTCTAGTGTTGGTAATTCATTTTCTACTAATCTTATTTTCCAAGTACCCATCTTACTAGAAGTGATAATATTATGCATTTCTTCAAGATTTCTATAACTCTTCTCTAATTCTTTTTGATAAGCTTCTTCTTTTTCTCTTTCTTTTCTTTCTTGCCTTAAATGTTCTTCAATAATTTCATCAATGATTTGAAATCCAATAATGACATTACCTTCATGATCAATCTCACTAACATAGAATTGATAATTTCTTAAGCGACCATTGTCTATACTACGGTAATTTCCTGTATATTCTTTTTGTGTCTTAAATACTTCACGTAAATGGTCTACATCTAGTGCATGAGTAAGACGCTCTTGATCATCAACATACACTCTTTGCGTTAACCAATGATGAATTACCGCATCAAATGGGAATACTTTATTTTTTAAATTCACAACTTCTGAGTTATCATAATCGTCTGCTATTTTTAATACTTTTGCTGTACGTGTATTTAGATTTGCTAGATAAACATTTCTAAAACGACTCGCTAAATTATTAAATATCGCTAGTTGCTCGTTTACTTCTTTACGATGAATTTCTTCCTTTTCTTTTTCTTTTCGTTCAGCTTCAAGATGTTCTTGGATAATATCTTCTATGTTTTGGAAACCAGCAATAACAAAACCATCCTGATTCGATTTACTTAGATTAAATTGAAAGTTATATATTTTACCATCGACTAACATTCGATAGTTTCCTTTATATTCATCTTGTTTAGAAAATACTTTGTTTAGATTTTCAATACTTAATGCCTGTTTTAGCATTTCTTTATCATCAGGATATACTGTTTCATCAATCCATTCATTTAGAAATCCTTGATAAGGAAAAGTAACATGCATTACTCCATCCAAACGAGTATCCCCAAATTCATCTTCAAATTTTAAGACTTTCGCTGTACCTTCATTTAGATTAACCATGTAAACATTCTTAAAATTACGTGCCAAACTATTAAAAATAATTAATTGTTCTTCACGCTCTTTTTGTTGATCAAGTAATAATTGTTTTTGTTTCTGCTCATTTTCAATAATCTGATCAATATTTTGGAATCCAGCGATAATATAATTTACTTTTTCAAGTTTAATGAACTTAAATTGACAATAATGAACTTCACCATTATGGATTACACGATAATTACTAATATATTCATTTTCTTGTATCAGATTTCTTTTCACTTCATCTAATGACAATTTTTGACGCATGAACTCTTGATCATCTTGATATACTCTTTCTTTAATGTATTGTTCGCAAATATCGTTATAGTCATAACTCAAGTCATTATCTTTATCTAATCCTGTTGTAACATACCCATTTAATTTTAAAATTTTGATTTTACTAAGCTCAGGATCAGCCAAAAATACATTTGTATATGCGTCGGATAAAGCATTAAAAATAGCTAATTGTTCACGTAATAGTTTATCTTGTTTTTCGTGTTCTTGTTTTTCTTCTGAAATATCTAAACCAAATACAATACATTCTAAGTGATTATTTTTAGGATTTGTAATTAAACGAGCTGTCATACGAATATCGCGAATACTTTTATCATCAAAATATGACGAAGTTTCTAATGATAATTCTGTTTTTCCCTTTTCGTGTTCATGAATTAAATGATCTCGATTAAATTGTGCCACAAAAAAATCTTGTTCGTCTTTTACAGGTATATAACTAGCAATATTCTTAATCAAGTCATTTACATGTTCTAAGCCTTGCATCTTAATGATTTCT
This sequence comes from bacterium, assembly GCA_963605225.1. GTDB lineage: Bacteria > Bacillota_I > Bacilli_A > Erysipelotrichales > Erysipelotrichaceae > Bulleidia. Next base: position 17,807 of record CAVCUC010000018.1, on the reverse strand, counting down.
TTAGAACATCCATTGATAGATAAGACTGAATCTTCTGTTATATCCATGTGGAAGATACCTTGAGCATTAGGAATCGAAGCAATTAAGTTTTTTACTTGTGATTCATATATTTCTAAGGAATGACGTACTTCTGTAATATCTGTTGCATATTCTATAAAAGCTTCTTTTTCGCCCCATTTAATTTTCTTTGTCTTTACCTTATAAATATTTATTCCATTATCTACTTCTTTTTCAAAGCTTTCTTGATCTTTGATATCATGAATTGGGCAAAATGGGCATTGTTCTGTACGTCCCATCAAATATTCATAACAATGTAAACCTGTATAACTTTTACTTGCATCACCTGTAAATTTTCTAGCTGGTTCATTTGCATATAAAACAGAAAAAGTATCTACATCACTAACCTGTATCATTTCATTTGAATCATCTAAAATCTGCTTTAGTAAGCTTTCTTTTTCGTTCATATGCGTTTCCTCCACGAGTATTTCCCTTTGAAAAAATTATCTATTAAAATAACTATTTTGTCATTGTTGTTTATACAAAAAGATGGTGACAAAGCTATTTATCACCATCATTATGTAAATATAAATTATGCTCTATCTTTATACTTTTCTAATAGTTCTTCGTTATGCTTAGCATCTTCTGTTAGTATTGGTAATTCATAGCCTTTTTCATGAAGAATTTCAATAATTCTAACCGCTACAGCTTGTGCAATCATATCGTTGCTAATAGAAGAAACAGCCGTTAATTTTGCTTTACCACCTGTTTCTAATAATGCATCTCCATGTGGACCACAATTATCAATGACGATATCACCAAATTCATATAGCTTTTTACCACTAGGATGACGACTATTTTCAGCTAAAGTATGTTTCATACTTGTAATCACAATAACTTTATGACCATTCTTTTTTGCTAGACTTGCTATATCGATTACGAGTCCATTAATACCTGAGTTAGAAATGATGATAAATACATCTTCTTTCTTGATGTTATATAAGTTATATAGTCTTTCGGCAACGTCAGGACGTCTTTCAAATATATTTGTTTTATCTTTGAATTCTGCAAGAGATACACCACCTCTTAACACAAAATCATTTGTTTCCATAATATGAATTGGTACAAGTGATCCTAATCTATGCTTAATATCAATTCCCATACCAACTGAATGTCCTGATCCAAATACATGGACTACACCACCTTGCATGATGCATTCAGCCATTACTTCAGCCATATTTTCCATGTTATCTTTTTGAGATTCATATAATGTATCTAATAATTCAATCACACTTGTTTCAAAAACTTTTGCGTCTATCATTATCTTACCCTCCCATTATATTGATCAGTTAAGGCATTATTATGTTTATCAGCTCCAGCAATATTTGCAGATAAAAGAACTGGTGCTTCGATATTTCTGCTTGTAAATTCTGCATAAATATCAGCTGTTAACATTTGGGCAATTACATTTGCGTATATTGAACTAAGTTGTCCAACCGGATGACCATCTATTTCTAGTGCAGTATCAACTTCTTTAGCACACATATCTAATACATAATCTGCATAGTCTAATAGTTTCTTACCTGATTCATGTTTTACAGGAGAATTAGCATATGAAGCTTTATTTACTAATGCTACAACTTTTTGTCCTTTATCATGTGCTCTTTTTGCTAGTTCTACAGCCATAGGTTCATTACCATAGAAGCTAGTAATAAAATACATATCTCTATCATCTAATTTATATAAACCAAGTAAAGCATCTACATACTCAATTGTCGCATAGATTTCCCCATTATCTACTATGTCTCGATTAATCACTCCATCAAATGCTAAATCCATTGGTTTTAAACCATGATATGGCGCAAGACCACCTGCTCTAAAAAATAATTCATTCACCACTTCATCACCATGATTTACACCAAATAATTGCACAACGCCATGGTTTAGCATACAATCACAAATACACTTAGCAACTTCTTTCATTGCGTCTTTGTTTACTTCGTATGCATTTTCAATTCCTTTTTTTGCTAGTTCAAAATATTGTTTTTTAATATCCATTATGATTATCTCCTTTCAAAAAACATTATTTTTACTTCTTCACTTATTATACTTCACTAGTTTCTAATTTTTTCATCCAATTTCCGCGAGCTAGTCGAATTAAAAATAATATTCCTCGAATACATAATTCAATACACATTGCAATCCAAGCACCATATAAGCCAATCTTTTGACATAACACGTAGGCAACAGGAATTCGTATACCCCAAATACTAATTAAATTTAATAATGCTGGAACAAATGTATCTCCTGCTCCACATAGTGCACCAGAACAAACAATTGATGCGCCAAATAAAGGTTCTGCTAATAGCTCAATTCTTAATACATTTACCCCTAGTTCTTGTATTTCTTGAATAGGTGTAAGAAAAGAGAATATCGTAGGAGAAATAAAATACATGATAAAAGCCATAATCCCCATTACAACCATTCCTGTTATGACGCTTAACCAAGCAAAACTTTTCGCACTTCTTTTTTGTTTTGCCCCATAAGCTTGCCCAACCATTGTTGTAGCAGCACTAGAAATACCATAGCCTGGCATATAACAAATTGATTCAGCAGTTACCGCAAAAGAATTCGCCGCGATAGCAATAGTACCCAGTGGCGCAACAATTCTTGTCGCAACAACTTGTGCTAGTGACAAAGTCACTTGTTGAATACTCATTGGTCCACCAATTCTAATCGCTTCTTGCATAATCTTTTTATCTGGTAAATAACTATCTTCTTTTCTTAGTTCTAGATACATCGATTTCTTGCATGCCATAAAACCTAAAATCATGCAAACAACTACCGCAAGAGAAGTACCAAGTTGTGCCCCAAGAACACCCAAATTCATTCCTGGTATGACTAGATTCAATCCAAATATAGAAATCGTAGAATAAGGAAAAATAAAGAAATAATTAAATATCACATCTAAGATACACATTAATGTACTTAGGATACTTGGTGTTTTCATATTTCCCGTACAACGTAACATAGCTAAGCAAATATAATTCATCATTCTTGCCGGTAAAAATAAGCTAAAAACAGTAAAGTATTCTATCGATTCTTTATATAAACTTGCATCGGCTCCTAACCATTTTGGTAGATAAAAACCACAGATAAAAGATAATACTCCAATTGCACAAGAAAATAATAATGATGGTAATAAACTCTTTTTAAAGATTCTTGATGAACGTGCAGCATTTTTTGCCCCTACCGCATGAGCTACTTGTACAGAAAAACCATTTGATAGTGATAGTACAATTCCTCCTACAAGCCATGTACTAGAGGATACTAGTCCTATTGAAGCACTAGCAGTAGCCCCAAGAACACCAACCATTGCTGCATCGATATATTCCATCGCAATTTCAGAGATTTGTGCAAGTATACTTGGTGTACTTAACTTCCATACTACTTTTAATTTTTCTTGTAAGCTTACTTCATCCGCATGATTAATAATTGTTGTAATATCTCTTTCACTCATAATTAATACTCTTCAATCATTTTAAAACTATAAATTTCTTATTAAAATAGAAAGCGCATAAATAGCGTATATTTTACGCTTTATGTTTATATCTCTATTTATATTTTTTAGCATGATTCCTATTTTTGTTATCTTAAGGTTTTATTTTTCCTTCACAATCTGAAAGATAAAAAATTTCAAATATGAAGTCTCTTCCATTGACCATAGAATAGGATGATCATGATTTTGTTGGGTAACAGAAACTTGTTTTAATAAAACATTTGCTTCTTTTGCGGCTTCTTTTAACATTTGTTCAAACAAAGATGTTTCCATATATCGACTACAAGAACATGTTGCTAAGAAACCACCATGATTTAATTTTTGCATTGCTTGTAAATTAATTCTTTTATAACCATAGTATGCTTGTTTTACAGTACTCTTACTTTTTGTAAATGCTGGTGGATCTAAGATAATTAAATCAAATTGGCCATTTTGAATTTCATCTAAATATTCAAATACATCTGCTTGAACAAAATCTACATTTGTAAAATAATTTAGGTCTGCATTCTTTTTCGCTTCTGTTAAGGCAACATTTGATACATCCACTGCTGTAACTGATTTAGCTTCACCTTTCGACGCATTTAAGGCAAAACCTCCAGTATGTGTAAAACAATCTAATACTCTTAATCCTTTAGACATTTGACGAATTAATAGACGATTTGTTTTTTGATCTAAGAAATACCCTGTCTTTTGACCATTTTGTATATCTACATTGAGTAATAAATCATTTTCAGATATCACTAAATCTGTCTTACCTTCATTCTTATAGAATCCTTTATATAGTTCTAGTCCTTCTTTTGTTCTAGCTTTAACATCATTTCTTTCATAAATATAATTTACTGTTTGATGATTTTCTTTTAATGTCTCCATTAACAGTTGATAGATAAGATCTTTTCTTTGTTCAATAGCATAAGATGTAATCTGTGTAACAAGCACGTCATTATATTTATCTACTGTTAATCCAGGCAATAAATCCGCATCTCCAAATACTAAACGGCAATTATCTAAGTTATCTTTTTCAACAACAAAACGATAATCTAAAGCATCTTTTATCTTTTTCGCAAAGAAAGCTTCATCAATTACTTCTTTTTCATTTTGTGAAAGAATCCGAACAACAATATGACTCGTCTCATGATAAAAACCTGTGGCTAAATATTCACCTTTAGTTGTTTGAATTTGTACAACATCTCCTGTTTGAATATTTGTTACTTCTTTTGCTAAATTATTACGGTACATCCATCTTTGACCTTTATCTAGCCAAGATTTACCTTCATCTGTTATAACTACAACTGGATATTTATTCATATATTTATCGATATATTACTTATAAACAAGTAAAATACATATCTCTCCTTCTAAAATATTATTCCTACTACATCGCTAAAATGCAAGAAAGAAAACCATTAAAACTTGCTCTCATCAGTTATCTATTCCGGCTTCACTTTCATTTTACGCAATTTAAGTTTCAATATTTACATTCTGTTATTATGCTTAACCAAAATATCAAACATAAGGAGATTCATGAATGATGAAACAGAATAAACAAAAACAATCTAACTCAACTGAAATTTCATTCTACATGTGTATTGGTATGCTACTTGGAGTAGCTATTGGTTGCTCGTACAATAATCTTGCCCTCTCTATAAGTATAGGAATGCTTGCAGGTACAGGAGTAGGTGTAGGAATTGCTTACGCAAAGAACAAAAGCCGTAAAAACTAAAAACGGTGCAACTTTCAACATCACACCGTCTTTATCCAAAGATAAAACTTATACTTCCATTTCTTTAAAATAAAATATCTTTTTCTGAAATGATATCATCTTCACTAATTTCACGTATCACTTTACACGGTACTCCAGCCGCAACAACATGGTCAGGTATATCTTTATTCACGACACTTCCTGCACCAATGACTGCTCCTTCTCCAATTGTTACACCACCACATATAACAGTATTTGCGCCAATCCAAACATTATCTTTTATCGTAATTGAAGCAGAAGTGCCAATACCATTCTTTCTTTGTTCAGGGTCAATTGCATGCCCTGAACAAGCAATCGTTACATTTGGTGCAATAAATGCACCTGTACCAATATGCACTGGTGAAGTATCAAGGATGACACAATTGTAATTTAATAGTGCAAAACCATGAAAATGAATATTAAAACCATAATCACAATGAAACGATGGTTCAATACAAGTTATATCACTACATGTACCTAGTAATTCTTTTAAAATAGAATGTCTTTTATCATTCTCAATAGGCGAAGTGTTATTATACTCATAACATAACTTTTTCGCTTTTAAAGATAAATCACTTGGAAAATTCTCATAGCCACTTTTATAGCTATCCTTTGTTTTCATGAGTTCGATTACTTTTTCTTTGTTCATATCAATACCACATAACCACTTGACTCAATTGGTTTATATTCCTTTTCATCTAAGCTATCCCAATACAAATTAAATTCTTGATCTAATACTAATACTCTATGATTTCCTTTAATTTCAATCATTTCTTTTAATTCATTAAATTTAAAAACTTGACTTGTATAATCTTCATTAAATGTTTGATTACTATATTCTTCTAAGCTTTCTGCATCTACATAACGATATGAAGCAGCTTCTAAATATTCTTTACCATCTTTCACTTCAAATATTGCATGAATTAAATCTCTTGATCCATTAGCTGGTGTTCTTAAAATGCTATCCGCAATCATGTCACTATTAGGAATCAAGATTTGTCTCATACCATTTTCCGAGAAGCCACCTTTTCTATAATGAGCAAATAAAGCAATCGCTCCTTCAACATTTTCTACTTCTTCTATCGTAATAGCCATTAACATTTGTCCTACAACAATATCATATGGTGTAGCATCACAAACAATATAAGTTTTCCCAATACGCTTCTTCCATACATCACTCAATACTTCATGATTTTCGATTTTCATAGATTGAGGAACATTTTTTCCTTGGCTCTTTTTCATAAGATATGTATCATTACCATCTTTAACAAATGAATAAACATCACTTGTTTGATTTGTATAACCATCTATATATTCAGCTTTATCCACTAATGACCAATGTTTTGTTTCATCTAAACTATGTAAGAATAATGTATATCCATTTAAAGAAACTTTAGATACTTCAAATGGTGAACCGTAAATACCTGCAAAACTTGTATCTGAAGGAATCTTATAATCAGTAATATTGATTCCTTTTTCTAACATATAGTTAGCAAAAATATGTAAGATTAAATCTTGAACATCGATTTTAGTATCATGTGAAGCTGAAATAGCTAATACAGCATCATATTTAGGAATAATGATTAATCGAGAATAGAAATAAAAACTATTCCCTCCTTTTGCACATACATGACTTCCTAAATCATAATGAGGAACTTCTAAGCATACTGTATCCCAACCTAAACCAAAATCTTCAGAACGAGTATCTTCTTTTAAGAATGATTTACCCCATTTTTGAGCCATTAATTCTTTTGATGTTTCACTAATCACATTGTTTTTATTTAAGAATAACGCCCCAAATTTAAGTAAATCTAACATACTTGTTGTAATACCAGCAGCACCTCTTACAAGTAATTTTTCATGTGGTTTATCCCCTTCTGTCACAAGTGGATAATCTTTGTTTATATTTCCTGCAAGACGAGTAGAAGGTGCATTTATAGGATCAGTAATATATTTACGGATATAGTCTTCATAAGTCATACCACTCACTTCACTAACAATTAACTCTGCAACAGTAAAACCATCGTTACAATAAACAGCATATTCTCCTGGCTCACTCTTTAGTTTATTTACTGAGAAATAATGATAAACTTCATCATAATAATTAACTCCATCAATTTCTTTTGTGCTAAAGTGTTTCCATTCTGTTCCTGGTAATCCTGAAGTATGATTCAAACACATAGCAACAGTAATCTTTTTGTACCGTTCATCAGGCATGTAGAATCTAGGTAAGATAGTATAGACATAATCATCTAATTTAATTTTTCCTTGTTCTACTAATTGCATAATAGCAACAGTCACATACATCTTTGAAATAGAGGCAACATTAAATGTAGCCTTTTCTGTAATAGGTTCTTTGGTCTTTTTACTTACTACACCTATTGCATCACTTAAAACAACTTCATTATGAATGGATATTGCATAAGATAACGCTGTGTAATCTTTATGAATTGAATTTTTAACTAGTTCTTTGATTGCATTCATTTTCTTTATCTCCTACCTATCTATTTTACCCAAAATCTTTAAATCCATAATTAGATTCATCTTAAATTTTATCGTTAAGTTATAGTTTAAAAATGTAATCATCTATAAATGTTAATTCATCACTTTTTTCAAATATATTTTTATCCCTATACGCTAATGATGAATTTTTTTTATTTTTATTAGATAATAGATAAGCACAAAGGAGTAACACATGATTTTAGATAACATAAATAAAGATTTATTAGATTTAGCCAAAGAATCCGATACAGAATTAAAAGAAATATATGACAGAATCGATGATATTTGTTTATATAATTCAAATAGAATCTTATCTGCATTTATTGAAAATAGTGTTTCGTATTCTGATTTTGCTGAAATGAATGGATATGGAGACTACGATGAAGGAAGAAATAAATTAGAAACAATCTTTGCGACTGTGTTAGGTTGTGAAGATGCGTTAGTTCGTCCTCAAATTATGAGTGGAACAAATGCTTTATTCTTAACTTTCTCTGCCCTATTAAAACATGGGGATACAATGATTTCCTTAACAGGTACACCATATGATTCTTTACAAGAAATGATTGGTTTGTGTGGTGATTCTACACAATCTCTAAAAGCACATGGCGTCCAATATGAACAAATTGATTTAATCAATAACGAATTTGATGAAGACAAAATTGTAGAACGCTTAAAAGAAAAAAATGTTAAGCTAGTCGAAATTCAACGTTCAAGAGGATATTCTTCTAGAAAATCACTAACAATTAAAAAGATTGAACAAGTCATTTCTAAAATTAGAGAAGTGAACCAAGATGTCATTATCATGGTAGATAATTGTTATGGAGAACTTGTAGAAAAACAAGAACCAGGACATGTTGGTGCTGATATCGTTGTTGGTTCATTAATGAAAAACCTTGGTGGTGGTATTGCTTCTACAGGTGGATATATAGCTGGCAGAAAAGACCTTATTCATATGGTTGCTGAACGCTTAACAGCTCCTGGAATTGGTAAAAATCAAGGTGCTAACTTTAACCTAAATAATACCTTCTTTAAAGGTATATTCATGGCACCAAGTGCTGTAAGAAGTGCTTTAAAAACAGCTGTCTTCTCTTCTTGGATGTTAGAAAAACTAGGTTATAACAATGTCGCACCTAGATGGAATGAAGAAAGAACAGATATTATTCAAACTGTTGAACTTGGTAGTAAGGATAATCTTGTAAAGTTTGCTCAAGGAATACAAGAATCTTCACCTATTGACTCATTTGTTCGTGTAATGCCTGCCCCAATGCCAGGATATCCATTTGATGAAGTTATGGCATGTGGTAGTTTTACTGAAGGTAGTACAATCGAGCTTAGTGCTGATGCTCCTGTAATCGAACCATATACTTTATATATGCAAGGTGGTTTATCTCTTGAATATGGTAAATTATCGATACTACTTGCATTGTCTAAAATTCAAAAGAACTAAAAAGGAAGCTATACGCTTCCTTTTTGTCCACCATCGATTCTAATTACTGTATTATTAATAAATTTTGCTTCATCACTAATCAAGAATTTAACGAGATATGCTACTTCTTCTGGTTTCCCATATCGTTCCACAAGTATCTTTTCACATTCTTCTTTTAAGAATTCTTCATCATAACCATCTAGCTCTGTTTCTGTCCCAATAAATCCAGGTGCTATCGCATTAACATTTACATATGGTGCCATTTGCATCGCTAGATTATGTGTTAGTGAAATAAGTGCTGCTTTACTAGCATCATAATCAATACACATTGGATAATAAGTATTCATACCATTCGTCGAAGAAATATTAATGATTTTTCCATATTCTTGTTCAATCATATGTTTTCTTACACGTACAGCACAATTAAATGCTCCCACAACATTTACATCTAATGTTTTTCTAAATTCATCAGCAGTTTTTAAATGAAATAAATTCGATAAATCTATTGCGGCATTATTCACAAGAATATCTACACCACCGAGTTTTTCTTCTACTTCACAAATCATTTGATCTACTTCATCTTCTTTAGATACATCGGCTTGAATTGCTAGACAATTTACATGATACTCAGAAAGAATAAACTCTTTTAAAGCTAGGGCTTCACTCTTTGAGTGAAGGTAGTTCACGACAATATCATAATTATTTTTAGCAAGTTCTAAAGCAATTGCTTTACCAATTCCTTTACTAGAACCCGTAATTAATACTACTTTTCTTTTACTCATATTTTAAAAAAGAGCTTAATATTAAGCTCTTGATGAATATTTACCGTCAGCAGTAGATACTAGAATCTTTTCACCTTGTTCGATGAATTGAGGAACTCTTAGAGATAATCCTGTATCTGTTGTTGCATCCTTAGTTTGAGTAGATGGAGCACCGCTCATTGCAGGTGTTGTTTCTACTACAGTTAATTCTACTTTATCTGGAACAGCAATATCTAAGATTTGACCATCAAAGAATTGTAATACAACATCCATACCTTCAATTAAGAAATACTTATTGAAACCTACATGTTCTTCAGATACTTCATATGTTTCGAATGTTGTCATATCCATGAAATAATATGTGTCATCTGCAGAATATGAATATTGTGCTGATTTCTTTTCAATCATTGCTTGTTCAAATTTTGTATTTGCGTTGAAGTTTCTTTCTTGTGTTGAATTAGTTTTAAGATTCTTCATCTTTGTTTTTAAGATAGCTGCACCTTTACCTGGTTTAACATGTTGGAAATCAATTACAACCCATGGATCTCCATCAACCATTAATGTTAAGCCTGTTTTAAAATCACCAGCTTCAATTGCCATATTTTATTACCTACCTTTTTTTATCGTTAGTATTGTATCAATTAAGCGTGTATTTATCAATATTAGAAGATTGTTTTTTCTTCTTTATGTGACTTAATATACTTACTCCATTGAATATAACCATAAGTTGTATTTGTGAAGTATCCTAGTTTTAAAACTAATAATACATATTGTCCAGATAAGATATTAATTACTGCTTCTAAGAATGCACAAATATACCAAGCAATCCATTGTTCTCTTAATCTAAAGAAAATAAATAGACCATTTGCTACACCAACTGCAGAAGCACATGCATCAATATAAGTGATGATTGTAGCAAGTTCTTGATTGCCATTTAAGAAATCTGTTTGAATATTTAAACCACTTAAGAAGTAACCTACTACAATAGTCCATACAATAATTGCAAGAATAACTAATACTTCTTGATATCCTTTTAAGCGTCTTACAGCTGTTAGTTCATCACTATCATCATCTTTATGTTTAGACCAGTTAATATAACTTAAGATATCAATTGGTAACCAGAAGAATAATGTTGTCGCAATTGTTGCAAAACGATACATTAATACTAAACATGTACCAATTTCAGTAATTTCTACAAGTACAGATACCAAGAAATTGTAACGAGATTGCTTAGAAATTAGTAACTCACAAAGAATATTTAAGAATGTATCTAATAAGTATAGCAGCATGATGACAATACCATTGACACCATTTGCACTTTCTTCTGGGAACATTACAGCAACAATTGTTGCAAGTAACATAATTGTTAAAAACCAAGACTTCTCATATGTTGTAAATGCTTTTGCAAACACAATCATAATTCCTAGTGATAAAGAAAGAATCAATAGTGATGTACCTAGATTAAAAGTAGACATTGTATCGTTTACTGTCATTTCTTGGTATTTTGCACTTATTTCACTAGTTGTTGGATCTTCATGATCAAAATATAACTTTGTCTGATTTTCTGTTTCATATTCATATGCAGTAATCGTATTTTGATCTAAATCTTCATATTCTTCATATGTATATGTTTTCACTAAATACGCATCCCCATTTCTATATGTAACATCACATACTGTAGAATCTTCGTCATAATCTTCTTCATCAATATCACGTGTCATTTCTACAGTACCTACATATTGCGTATCCCCGAAATTCTCATGAACTTTGCCAAATCCTTGTATAAAAGAAAAAATTGATCCTAGCACAAGAGCACATAAAATAACAATTTCTATTCTTTTTACTTTTTTGTTTGGCTCAACATAACCTTTAATTTTATTTAGCATTTAAATCCCCTCATTCTATATCCGTTTTTATTCATCAAATAAAAACAGCAATTCAATATTTTAGTACAAATCAGTTGTATACGCTACTATTTCGCATATGGGCATCAACAAATGTCAAACAAAAATAAAAAATCCTGAACTAAGCCAGGACTTTTAGTTTCTATTAATCGATTTGATATCCTTCGTATGTACCATTCAAGCAATTCACTTGATTTGCCACATTGTAAATATCACTAAGAATTGCACCATCTGTAGAATACATTTTCTTTTTTACAAGAACTTCTTTTTCCGTTAATTCTTCTACTTCATACTCATTTTCTTTTGCAATAGAACAGAATTGTTCTTTTTCATCTAAATGAGAAAATCTTGCCTTATGAGAAATCGTTACTAGTGTATCTTCTGGATACTTTTCATTGAAGACATCATTTCTTGCGAATTGTTCTGCCACAAATGAAGTACTTAAATAAGGATAAATAGAAGCTACTTCTTTAACTTCATCAGAAACTTCTTCTACTTCTTCTTTCTTTTCTTCAACTTCTTCATTTTCTTCAGTATCACTTACATCTTCAATGTTGATGAAGTGTACTTGTTCGTCTTCTACTTCTTCCTCATTTTTCTTTTTCTTTGTTACGACTGTAACGACAACTGCAGCTGTAACAGCTGTAGCAGCTACTGCTGCACCAATAATTTTACGAAGCATATCTTTATAACCTCTCTTTTTGTTACACATATTCTAGCATATGTAAATATTACTACAAACGACAAAATCCTAATATCGTCTAATCTTAAAATATCTGTTACAATATTTTTCGAAAAGAGGTCAATTATGGTAATTATTGAAATGGATAATGGTAATACCATTAAACTAGAGTTAGATGCAAAAAATGCACCTATCACAACAGAAAACTTTTTAAAACTTGTTCGTAGTGGATTCTACGATGGACTAACATTTCACCGTGTAATCAAAGGATTTATGATTCAAGGTGGAGACCCTAAAGGAAATGGTACTGGTGGTAGTAAAGATACTATCGTTGGTGAATTTGCGGCTAATGGTCACAATAACCCAATCAAACATACTCGTGGTGTAATTTCTATGGCACGTGCTATGGATCCTAACTCAGCATCTAGTCAATTCTTCATTATGCATGAAGATGCTCCACACTTAGATGGTCAATATGCAGCATTTGGACATGTAGTTGAAGGAATGGAAACAGTTGATGAAATCGCTTCTGTAAGATGTGATTTAAGAGATAAACCACTACAACCAGTAGTCATGAAAAAAGTTTACGAAGTAGCTGAATAAGCTACTTTTTTTCATACTCTTTCGTTATCCAAGCCATGATTAAATTTACGATTTTTTCTTGTTGTATTTCACTTAGAGCAACACCTTTTTGTACTCTATACCATTTTTCCAGACAACCTCTACAACATGTTGCAGTAGCGTGTTGCGCAACAAATACAGGATGACCTCGCATTGGTGTTTGTTTTCCATCATTTCTTGGATAAGCTGGCGCTAAACGCTCACGAATAAAATCCTTTGCATGACTTCTTATCGTATCTAGTCCTTTTTCATCAATATACTTTTTGTCGTTTTCACTTAAATGAAAATGTGCTCTAAATTTTGATGCCTGTAAGCAAGTTAAAGCATCTTCTATTCTTCTTGCCATATTATTCTAATGCTAAAAGTGCTGCGCCAATTGCACCACAAAGTTGAGCATGTTCAGAAACATAGATATCTGCTTTCAGTTTTTCTTCTAAGCACTTTACAACACCCTTATTTTGTGCAACACCACCAGTCAAAATATACTTTTCTTTACCATTTACTCTTTGTACTAACGAATAAGTTCTACTTGCAATTGCTTTATTTAATCCATGAATAATATCTTCTTTTGTATTTTTTTGTGCCACAAGTGAGATGACTTCACTTTCCGCAAATACTGTACACATGCTAGAAATTGTTATGTCATTTTTGTAATTTAGACCTTTTTCACTCATTTCATCAATGGATAAACCTAGTGCTCTAGCTTGTGCTTCTAAGAATCTTCCTGTTCCAGCAGCACATTTATCATTCATCACAAATTGAATGACTTTTCCATTTTCATCAATTGATATTGCTTTAGAGTCTTGGCCACCAATATCAATAACTGTTCTAGCTTCAGGATATAAATAATGTGCTCCTTTTGCGTGACACGTAATTTCTGTAACACTCTTTGTGTCTACTAAGCCTGTTGTTTCTCTACCATATCCTGTAGTAACAATTTGTTTTAAATCACTTTCTTGAATACCCGCTTTCTTGCATGTATCCTTTTTTACTTGTTCTATAAGTTCTTGATTGTTTACACTAGTTGGAACAATTGAACTAGCAAGTAATTCTTTCTTTTCATTCATGATAACAATATCCGTACTAGTAGAACCAATATCTATTCCCATGACATATCCTTGTTTTACTTTTTCCATTTGTTTTCCCATACCTAGTTCCTCTTTGAAAGCTTCTAGTCTTGTCTTTAATTGTCCTGAAGACTCTGGAATACTTTCGGTTTCAATCTTTAATATCTTTTCGCTAGAATTTGTCTTTTCATGATAATAGTCAAAACTGTAGTAATCACAAAACTTAATTGTATGATATATGATTCCTGCTGGTTTTTCATGAACAGTCGTACGTTCTCCATTAAACCACATACGCATACATGGTGCTTCTTGATTCAATAAAGATGTAGCATAGGATAAATAAAAGTTATTTTCATCTATCCCATACGATAAATGTCTATTTCCACTGCATGTATCATTTACAACAACTATATTTTTAAATACACTAGCGATTTCTTTTTCTAAATTACTACTCGCATGAGCTCCTGCTAAACGAACAAAAGAAGAATCTGGTATATCTTTGACTTGGTTGACATTTTCATTACAAGCTTCAATTGCTTTAGCTAAATCAAATTCTTTTTGTCTATATTTTGCATATTCTTGAACAAAGTTTTCAAGTGAATCAGCAAACCGTTTGATATCTCTTTCCGTATTTTTGTGTGGTAAGGATAAAAGATAAATAAAACTCACTTTATGACTTTCTTTTAAGACATCATAAGCTCTTCTTACTGCATCACAACAATCTGTTAGTACAAGTTCTTGTATATCATGATCGAGAACTGTTTCAATTAACGCTTTAGTATAACTGCATAAATTAGAATGTGAACAATTTTCTGCGCAAGATAAGTCTTTCGCGTCCGGTTCAATTAATTTGTGTTCTTCACTAAAACCTTCAATTAACTCTATTGGAGCATAACGACATGATGTATAAATCATTTCTTTTTCTCCTTAAGCATTTCAAAAAACGCTTCCAATCTAGTAGAAACCTGTCCATCTGACGCATTTGCCCTGTCCACTCCATCACCATTTAAAATAAGGATTGGATAGTTTTCATCCATCATCTTCTTCGCAATTAAATTTGCACATCCACTACCTTGTTTACAACCCCAATGGCAAAAACAGATAATACCGTCTACATCTAATTCTTTTGCCATCTCTAAATTTCTTTGAATCCTTCTTTGTATTGGACCATTATATGAAGAATAAACTAATCTTTTTGCCATAAATGTATATGGATTATCATCTTCAACAAACCAATTCTCATAGCTCAATTCTGTCGCAACAATATATTGTTCACAATTGTAATTTAATCTATCTTTTACAGCATCTTGCCAAAATGGATTAGAATGCATCCAAAGAATTTTTAATCCATTACCTTCTGGTGCATTTTGATAATCTTTTAGTTTTTGTTTTGCATACTCTAAAGCTTCTTTTGACCCTAAACCTGTATGCATCAAAAGCGCTTCATACATTTCACTTGTTAAATCGTTTTTTAACCATCTTGTTTTACGGTAAGGTATTGTTTGTCTCATGATAGATAGTGTTTCATTACTACGACTAGTAATTTCTTTTAAACGATTCATGTCTAGTTTTTTACCCGTAAAATTTTCTAAAGCTTTCGTGAGTTCCATTAATTCTTCTTTTACATATTCTATTGCTTGTTCATCATTTTCATATGGAACATCAATATAATATTGTGCTAGTCCCATTTCGTGACTTGTAAATTTAAATGTTAAATTATTCGCATCACACGCTAATGAAGTATTCACAATACAAGACATTCTTGGTAGTAAACCACTAAGCATAGCTCCAACAAGAATCTTATGATAGGAACAATATGTTTCACTAATGCCATTTTCTTCTGCTTTTTCCACAAAATATCGCTCTGCTTTCGTTCCATTTAAAAATGAAGAAAACATTTCAGCACATAATGGTTGTAAAGAAAATGCATAAAGTAATTCACAAGGTGTAAATAAAGACACTAGAACACTTTGCTCCGGTTTAGATAAAGTTTCAATCATTGTATGCATACAAGAATTCGCTAAGATTTGACTGGATTTTGTACTATTTTTATTAGGAAAATACTTTTGATAAAAATAAAAAAGACGATACGCTTCAAGAAGTCTCTTTCGTGCGTGATCAGAATCTTTTTCTGTTATACTACCTATATATTTACCAAATGATTCTACAATATCTTTCATCAAGAATTATTTAAACACCGTCTAAGGTTTCTTGCAACAAGATTGAAAATCAATGGTAAAATTATTATGTTCGAGGCAATGATTATGTTTACAAACGAAAAATATACAAGTCAAAACTATTCTATATGTACAGTCGCATTATTTGGTAATAATGAACCTTTTTATTTTAATGGACATCTTATTCTAAGAACTTATTACGCTGATGCGAAACAAACAAATATTGATATTGAAAAAACTTCACATTTTATCGCAGATACTTTATTTTATGAAACAAATAAAGTAATTCGTAGTGCTTTTAAAGAAACATATGATGAACAAAGAGATGTTGTCGTAGAAGAAGCTACTGTTCTAAACCGTCCATATGTTTTCGTATATAACACTTTAGCTAGACCTGCTAGTAGTGAAGAAACAGTGATTTCCAAACTCAAATTAAATCATTCAGACATTCACGGTTTAGTCATCGTATTAAAGAAAAAAGATAATGGTGCTTTAACTTGGTTAGAAGAACAAGAAGCTAGAGAAATTGAAAAAACATTAACAACTATTGTTAAAGACTAATATGGACAAACAATTAGAATATCTTACTGGTGAAATTGCCGAATACTTTTCTTTAACAAATATGGGAATTCATCATTTAGAAAAGAAAGGTGTCATTCAATCCACTAGAAAAGAGAATGGATATCGCACATATAGTGCTAGTGAGTTAACAAAATTAGGAGAAATCCGTGCATATGAACGAATGGGATTCTCTTTAAAAGAAGCTAACTCTTTTCGTTATGACTATTCCACTAAGCAAGATAAAGTCCATCAAAAAGTAGCTGAATTAACAAAGCAAATTGAGTTATTACAATATTACGAATCTTTATACAGTGATTCAGTAATTAAAATTGATGAACCAATCACTAAAGAGAATATAACAATTGAAGAATCCATACATTTATATTGGTGTCCATGTTGGGAAGAACAATATGATTTAGATATTGTAGATAAAGATACACTTACAGAAATGAAAAAGATTGATTGTTCTTGGTTAATAGCTATGCCTTATATGCAATATTGTTCTAAGGTTCATTTCTCTAATCATACAATTACAGCTTATCGAGGAAATAGTATTGATGAAGAATATGCAAATTTAGAACATGTAGTTATTACCCCTTTAGTTGAAAAATATGATATTGCAAAAGCATTAACATTCACCTGTGAGATGGATGAGTATGATGACATATTAAATAAAGTAAAAAATTATACAGAACTCTCACGATTTACAGGATTTGCTTTATTTAGAATATTAGAAACAGCTATTCCTGAAAATAACAATCATATTATCGCAAAAGTCATTATTCCCTATCGATAAGCCTTGACCCTAAAGT
>CAVCUC010000017.1:0-37572 GCA_963605225.1 bacterium | reverse complement strand
AGTGAAAGCTGGAGCAATTATGGTTAATCACGAAGGTGTACGTTTTGCAAACGAACAAGGAAGTTATGGTATCTCACCTAAAATTAATTCACAAACTAATGGAGAAGGAATTATCCTATTTGATAACACGTTAGTAGAACAAAATGATGAAATTAAAACATATTTAGATAAGGGATATTTAACTGAAGCCTCTTCTTTAGAAGAATTGGCAGAAGAATTAGATATTGACGCGGAAGCATTAAGAGAAACTGTTGCAAAATATCAAGAAGAAGTGGCTGGTGGAGAAGATAGTGAATTTGGTCGTTCTACTTTAGCTGATTTATATAGCGGTGATACATTCTATGGAATTATTGTTAAACCATCTATCCAAGGTACATTTGGTGGTATACATACTAATGTAGAAACTGAAGTATATAGTACCGAAGGTGAAATTGTACCGGGTATGTACGCTGTTGGAGAATGTGCTCAAGAAGGGTTGAATGGTTTAAATCCAATGACTGTAAATCTTGTGTTTGGTAAGATTTGTGGAGAAAATGCAGCAACATACATTGCAAGTGTAGAATAAAAATTATTCATAAGGTATATATCATCAAAATGGTGAATATACCTTTTTTAGTGATTTAGATGCTTTTATAAGAACTTATTCAGTTTAACGATACCTTTGTTGTATTATATTGTTAAAGAAGGTGATACTTTGTCAGAGTTATTAATTGATAAGAAATACTATAATGCATTAGATATAGAAGGCTTTTCTAAGATGATGAGTTCTCCTTCATATTGTTATAAGTTTTATTGGCTAGAAGCGATAGTACAGCTAATATCATTAAATAAGGTACAAGCTACTTATGATGAAATTATTAATACAATGATCTGTAATGCTTGGTATTCTGTTTTGGAATATCATATTCATTTGAGTGGTATTTATGGTCAAGGGATTATTAAAGATAGCTTAGAAAAAGCAGTTATAAGACTTCAAGAATTAAGTGATTTAACAAGTAATGCAGGTACTGTAGAAATTTATAATATGTTAGAAAAATATTCTAATGATAGATATCTTCTTGATTACAAAAAAACATTAACTTTTAATGTTCCTTACAAAGCATTATCTGGATTTGCAAATAGAGGAAGTAAGAAAATTGATTTAAATAGTAGCGCTACACACATGATGTCTTATTACAATGAATTAAGTGCAACGGAGATATTACTTCCATATACATTTGATGATTCTAAAGGATTACAAAGAACGATTACATTTAATGATAGTTGGATTCAAATGATTAAGGATAATACAGTGAATATTCTTGGTTGGATTCAATTAGAAAAAGTGAAATGGCTTCAAAATAATAACCCTGAAGTACCAGGTCTAGTCTATAAATTATCTGCAACTGAAGAAAAGACTAGAAAATTAAATAATGCTAGAAAGCTATGGGATGCAGTTTTAGAAGTTAAACCGATAGTAGATGTCTTTAAAGATGAACTAGTCAATACAAAGGAATATGACTTAGACCATTTTATTCCATGGTCATTTGTAATGAATGATGAATTATGGAATTTAATGCCTATGGATTCTTCATTAAATTCTACAAAGAGTAATAATTTACCAAAATGGGATTTATTTTTTGATAAGTTTGCAAGTAATCAATTTGCTTTATACGAATCATTGTATGAGCTTCCTGGAATTTATAAATTATACGAAAATTGCTATAGAGATAATTTGCATTCAATTTGGGCAAACCAAGAATTGTATCGTAAAGGAAATACGGAAAAAGAATTCCATGACATTTTAGATAAGAATATGAGACCAGTCTATGATTCGGCTAGAAGACAAGGATATAAGATTTGGAATCTATAATAGGAGACAACATGAAAGTATTTAACAAACTAGTAAGAGATAAAATACCAGAAATCATTGAAAAAGATGGTAGAACATGTAAGACACATATCTTAACGGATGAAGAATATATAGTTGCTTTAGAAGAAAAATTAAATGAAGAAGTAGCGGAATATCAAAAAGATAAAAATCTAGAAGAAATGGCAGATGTACTAGAAGTGTTACAAGCAATATGTCTTGCTAGAGGGTATTCTCTAGATGAACTAGAAGACTTAAGAAAAAAGAAAACTAACAGTAGAGGTGGTTTTTCTAAAAAAATCTTCCTAGAATCTACAGATTAATATCACTTTAATTTCAGGTTCATTTTAGGTTGGTGATGTAATAATAGTTACATGCGTATACTGATAGCTGAAGATGAAATAAGTATTAATAAGGCACTTAAGGTGATGCTAGAAAAGAATAAATATACAGTGGATTCTGTATATGATGGAGTAGCTGCTTTAAGTTATATAGAGAATACAACATATGATGTGATTGTATTAGATATTATGATGCCATTAAAAGATGGTATTGAAGTACTTACTACATTACGTGCTAAAGGGATTCATACACCTGTATTATTTTTGACAGCTAAAAGTGAAGTGCAAGACCGTGTATTAGGATTAGATGCTGGTGCTGATGATTATTTACCTAAACCATTTGTTGCTAGTGAGTTTTTAGCACGTGTTAGAGCTTTATCAAGA
Source organism: bacterium (assembly GCA_963605225.1). GTDB lineage: Bacteria > Bacillota_I > Bacilli_A > Erysipelotrichales > Erysipelotrichaceae > Bulleidia. The sequence goes on along the minus strand of CAVCUC010000017.1, from coordinate 34,998 downwards.
AGAAGTCACGCTTATACTAGTTCTAGTCTTACTGTAGGAAATACGACACTCGATTTAAATCAATATGTATTAAAAACAACTAGAGATGAAGTGAAACTAAATAATAAAGAATTTCAACTATTAGAATTATTCTTGAGAAATCCTAAGAGAGTATTTTCTAGTGAATTACTCATGGAAAAAGTATGGGATATTGATAGTAGTGCAGACATTGATGTTGTATGGACTTATATTGGTTTTTTAAGAAGAAAGTTAAAACAAGTTGGATCGAATTTAGAGATTAAAACAATACGTGGTGCAGGATATGCACTAGAGGAAATAACATGTTAAAGAAGATGAGATGGCGTTTTATATTTGTTGCCATGATAGCTTTCTTTATGGTTATTTTTTCTTTGTCTTGTTTTGTAAATATATGGAACTATGTTTCTGTTACGAAAGATCAAGATGCGATATTAGAAAGACTATATGAAGCGCAACTTGAAGGGATACCGGATGACCGTAAACCACCTATAGAAAGTATCGATAAGTATTCTAATGAAGTGCCATATATGATTCGTTTCTTTTCTGTAGAGTACAAAGAAGATAATGTACAAGTATATCAAGATTATATAGCGTCATTATCTAATGATGATGCTTTAGAGTATGCTAGTAACATAAAAGAAAGTCATCATACTAGTGGATATTACAAGGGATATCGCTATCTGAAAAAGACTAGTGAAGAAGAAACGATTATCTTATTTTTAAATTCTGAACGAGAACTACAAATGATGAAATCATTGCTAGTGATAACAGTAGTGATTGCGTTAGTTTCATTACTAGTTGTATTTATCTTAGTATCATTTTTTTCAAAGTATGCAATTGCTCCATACGTAAAAAACATGGAAGCACAAAAACAATTTATTACAAATGCTTCTCATGAGTTAAAGACACCACTTACTTCTATTTCTACTAGTGCAGATGTATTAGATTTAGAGTGTAGTGATAATGAATGGGTAAAAAATATCCAGAAACAATCTTCAGAACTATCTAAACTCATTAATAATTTAATTACATTATCTAAGTTAGAAGAAGGACCATTATTAAATAAAACGTCTTTCTCTTTAAGTGATGCTTTATGGGAAATTAGTGAATCCTTTGTTTCTCTAACTAAGGCAAGCAATAAAAACTATAGTCAATCGATAGAAGAAAACTTAGTGTATGTAGGTGATCAAATGGCTATACAACAATGTGTTTCTATTTTGTTGGATAATGCGATTAAGTATACACCAGAAGAAGGGAGTATCTCTTTAAATGCATACAAAAAAGGTAAGAAAATATTGATTGTTGTAGAAAATACATATTATGAAAAGATTAAAGATTTAAATCGTTTATTTGAACGTTTCTATCGTAATGATGTATCACATAATCAATCGATTAGCGGTAATGGCGTAGGGTTATCTATTGCTAAGGCTACAACACAGAAACATAATGGCAAAATTTATGCTAAACAATGTGAAGATAAACTGAAATTTATCATCGAACTATAATTTTTCAGGTTCATTTTAAGTCGAGTTACTAGAATCATTAAGATACTAAAGAAGAGGAGGTATTTTAATGATCGAAGTAGAACATTTAACCAAGTATTATGGTGATTATCTAGCTGTAAATGACTTATCTTTTAAGATTGAAGATAAACACGTCTATGGCTTACTTGGTCCTAATGGTGCAGGTAAATCCACAACCATGAATATTATTACTGGTTGCTTATCACCAAGTGAAGGAACAGTAAAAATAGGTGGTTATGACATTCTAGAAGAGGCTGAAAAGGCTAAAAAACTAGTTGGGTACTTACCAGAACAACCACCACTTTATTTAAATGAAACAGTAAATGAATATTTAACTTTTGTTGGTGAAGCAAAAGGTTTAAAGGGTAAAGCATTAAAAAAAGAGATAGCAGAAGTGGTTCGAAGTATTGGCTTAGAAGAAGTTCAAGATAGAATCATTAGTAAATTATCTAAAGGGTATAAACAACGTGTTGGTATTGCGGAGGCATTACTTGCTCATCCTGAAATTATTATTCTTGATGAACCTACTGTAGGACTTGATCCTTTACAAATTATTGAAATAAGAGAATTTATTAAGAACTTAGGAAAAGATCATACAGTGATTTTAAGTTCACATATCTTATCTGAAGTACAAGCAATTTGTGAGAAAGTACTAATTATTTCTAAAGGTAAGTTAGTTGCTTTTGATACACCAGAAAATCTAGAAAAGCTCATGGTCACAACATCTACGATTACTTTTGAAGTACAAACTAGTCATGAAGTGATAGATGAAACATTAAAAGATATTACAGGAATTAAGTCATTTAATGTGACAAATAAAAATGATACGAGTGTAGTAGAAGTAACACTAGAAGAAAATAGTGACGCAAAAGATATAAGTGGAAAGATTACGATTTGTTTTGCTAAAAAAGATATTGCTGTATATGAAATGCATACAAATAAAGCAAATCTAGAAGATGTCTTCTTAGAACTAACAGAAACTAGTAACGAAGAAGTAAGTGAAGAAAGTGAGGAAGAAGATAATGATAGCAATCTTTAAACATGAACTAAGAAGTGCTTTTAATTCCTTAACTGTATATTTATTCTGTGCAGCGTTATTACTATTTGTTGGTGTAGGAGCTTTACTCTATAACATACAAGCTTCTGTTGCTAATTTTGAGTATGTACTAAGTTTTGTGAGTATTGGACTAGTTGTATTTATTCCTTTACTAACAATGAAAGTATTTGCGGAAGAAAGAAAACAAAAGACAGATCAATTACTATACTCTTTACCACTTAAAACATGGGAAATTGTTGTTGGTAAATATCTCGCATTAGTCATGATGTACTTATTACCATTAATTGTTATTGCGATTTATCCATATATCTTTTCTAAGTATGGGGATGTATATTTACCTACTTCATATGGATCATTATTTGCGTTCTTTATGCTAGGAGCAGCGTTAATCGCAATTGGTATGTTTATTTCTTCAATTAGTGATAATCAAGGATTTGCGGCAGGTATATCTATTGTTGTGTTCTTATTTAATTACTATAGTGTAACTTTGTCAGAACAAGTTTCTAGCACAACTACAGGAGCACTCATTGCACTAATCATTACTTCAATCGTACTAGCAGTAATCGTTAGAACGCTAACCAAAAATGATATTGCAGGTATTGTGACAGGAATACTATTAATTGTTTTTACATTATCGATGTATGTATTCTTTAATGATACTTTTACAAACTTATTACCGAATTTCATGAAGGAATTATCTTTATTTGAACAATTTAAAACATTTGTTAATGGTGTATTTGATGTGTCATCAATCGTATTCTATTTAACCATCATCATCTTTGGAAATTTCTTAACCGTACAATCTCTTGAGAAAAGGAGGTATAACTAATGTTTAAATTTAAAGAGAAACCTAGCTCTAAAGTAGCTTTAAAAGGTGGTTCCTATACCATAACAATTAGTGCAATTGTTTTAGCAATACTTGTTGTAATCAATGTTTTATTTTCTAAATTGCCTAGTTCTTTAACTAAATATGATATTAGTGCTTCACAACTTTATTCCATTACTAGTGGAACAAAGGTAGTGGTGAATGGATTAGATAAAGATGTAACAATTTATTGGGTAGTACAAGCAGATAAAGAAGATAGTGTGATTGAAAATTTACTCAATAAATATGAAAGCTTATCTAGTCATATTAGTGTAGTGAAAAAGAATCCTGATACTTATCCGACATTTACTTCTAGTTATACAAGTGAAGATGTTGCGAACAATAGTTTAATCGTAGAATGTGGAGATAAATATAGATACATTAGTTATAGTGATATTTATTTGACGGATGTTGATTATACGACTTACTCTTATAATTATTCATTTGATGGTGAAGGTGCTTTAACTTCTGCTATATCATATGTAACAAGTGAAGATACACCAAAAATCTATTATTTAGAAGGTCATGGTGAAGCAGAACTGCCAAGTGAATTCTCTAAGCAAATTAAGAAACAAAATATCGAAACTGAATCATTATCTTTACTCAATATTGATGAAATACCAAGTGATGCTTCTCTTCTAATGATTTATGCTCCTACTAGTGATATCTCTGATGAAGAAGCAGAAATGTTAATTTCTTACTTAGATGATGGTGGCAAGGTATTTGTTAGTGCAGGACCAACTAGTGAAGGTACTTTAACAAATCTATATAGTGTATTAAGCAATTATGGAGTAGAAAGTGAAGAAGGAATCGTTATTGAAAGTGATCGAAACTATTATACTTTCTCACAACCTTATATGTTACTTCCAACACTTTCTTCTAGTGATATAACAACACCATTAATTGATGAAAGTTATTATGTTATATTCCCACTTGCTGAAGGATTAAGCATTTCTAGTAGTTCTAATGTCACAACATTATTAACTTCTTCATCTACTTCTTTTAGTAAGGTGGATGGTTATAACTTAACAACATATGAGAAAGAAGATAATGATATAGATGGCTCTTTCGCTCTAGCTGTATCCATTAATACAAATAGTGATGGAGAATTAATTTGGTTTGCGTCTAGTTATTTCTTAGAAGATATCTATAACTCATATTCTTCTGGAGCAAATGTTAATTTAGGTATTAATGCAATATCTAAACTCATTGGTCAAGAAGATAGTATTTCGATTAGTAGTAAGAGTTTAAATTATAATTACTTAACAATTTCTTCTTCTGAAGCTTCAAATCTAAAGAGATGGATGATTGGCATTGTGCCTGGTGTATTTGTACTCTATGGAATCATCACAGTAATTGATAGGAGAAGAAAACATGTATAAGAAAAAGAACATATATATCTTATTTGTAATCTTAATTGTTATTAGTATTGCGACAATTGTTGTTTCAAATATAGAAGAGAAAAAAGAAGATATTAAAACAGGTGGTGAAGTAGTATTAGAAATAGATCCTGACACAGTAACGAATTTGTCTTGGACTATTAGTAAAGAAGCTTTGTCTTTTACAAAAAATGATTCATGGGTATATGATGATGACAATAACTATCCATTAGATGAAACAAAGATAAATAATCTACTAAATGTATTTAAATCTTTTACTTCTACTTATGTAATAGAAAATGTTGAAGATTATGACCAATACGGTTTATCTAGTCCTATCTGTACAATTGATATCACAACAGAGGATAAGACATATACGATAAAACTAGGTGATGAATCAAAGATGGATAAAGAGCGATATGTAGACATTGGAGATGGCAATGTTTATTTAACTGCTAGTGATCCATATGATAGCTATGATATTGAATTAAATTCACTTATGTTAAACGATTCAATTCCTGTAATGAAAGATGTAACTTCTGTTACTTTTGCTGGTTTAGAAAACTATACAATGCTTAAAACAGAGGGTACTAGCTTGTGTGAAGATGATGAGTATTTTATCGAAGATAAGGCATTAGATACTGATTTAGTAAGCACATATCTTTCTAAGATTAAGAATTTAAGTTTGACTAGTTCAGTAACTTATAATGTGACTGATGAAGAACTAAGTGAATATGGATTTGATGATCCTGATTTAACAATTACAATGGGTTATACAACAAAAGATAGCACTGAAGAACAAACATTAACTTTATATGTTGCGTCTAATGTAGAAGAACTAAAAGAATACAATGAAGCAAGCGATGATGATAAAGATGAAGATTCTATCACAAGATACGTTCGTTTAAATGATTCTAAGATTATCTATACTATTGCTAGTTCAACATATGATGCCTTAACAAGTAATTCTTATGATGATTTAAGACATCAAGAAGTATTTGCAGGGGATGCAGATACCATTACTTCAATGGAAATTAGTTTGGATGGTACAGACTATACATTTGTAAAAGAAGATGATACTTGGAAATATAATGATACAGAAATTGATGTAAAAACACTAAAATCTGATTTAACTTCTCTTGATGTAGATTCATTTACGAGTGATACAACTTCTAATCAAAAAGAAGTATCTATTACATTAAATCTAGATAATGAAAATTATCCTACATATAAGATAGACTTCTATCGCTATGATGGTAATAGTTGTCTAGTCTATGTGGATAATAAAGCATATGCATATGTATCTAGAAGTAGTGTTGTAGATATCATAGAGGCAATTCATCAAATTGTATTAAACTAAGATAAATATATGATAAAAGTAGTAACAAATAAAAAGTTACTACTTTTTTTGAGGATTTTGCATTTTTTTGCGAATAACAAATATAGAGGACATTCTATATGATGAAAACGCAAAAGAAAAAATTAAAACCAAATAAGAGAAGATTTAGAATTAATCAAAAACAATTAACAGTGGACTATATGTCTAATATGTTTAGACCTAAATATAGTCATGTTCATGAAATGGTTGATTCATGCAATAACTCTATAAAAGTGAAAAAAGTGCTTAATAGTCATTTTGATTTATACGCAGAAGTAAGTAATACCCGAAGAAGTAAAGCAGTACGTTTGACAGAAAAATTATTAAGTGAAGTGAAAGAAATGCTGCCATTAGATTTTGTATTTCCAATGATTATAGTTTTTGATTTTGAAATTTTTAATGCAAGAGAAGAGGCGATAGGTGGATATGATAAAGATAATCATTTTATGTGTATTAATAGTAGATATAATACACGAGAAAAAATATCAAATTTTCTAAAAAGAAATGAAGGTTATTTTGCGAATACGACTATTTATGCACCAATTCTTCATGAACTAGGTCATAAATATTACTATGATACAATCGAAAAATACTCGATAAAAAGAAATATCAGTTATAATATGGCTGAACAAATCACTAGAGATAAAATCGCAGATTATGTTCATGAACGTAATGAAAATGGCAATTTTCTAAAAAAGAACTTAAGTAAATACGCACAAGATGGGTATACACAAGGGAAATATACTGAAATAGTAGCCGAAGCGTTTAGTGCAGTTAATTCAAATGTTATAGCTGAAGAAATTATTGATTTGATAGGAGGAATTTTATTATGATGTTACAACCAACAAAAAGAGAATTGGAACTATTAGATATGTTGGATGGTGAGAAAGACCCTAAAAAAATTGAAGCAATTAGTAAAGAATTAATTGAAATAGATAACGAAAAAATGAAGAAATTTAAGAATTGTCCTTTTGCTCATTAAGGGCTAAGGAGAAATTTAGAAAATTCTTATTGCATATCATTTTGTAATTGGTATAATAGCTGAGATAAGGTTTGCAGTTTTATACTAACATTCCTTTTTTTGAAAATATGGAGGTGCTTTATGAACATTAATTCCCTCGTATCAATGCGAGATCTTTCTAAAGACGATATCATTCATATTCTCAATGATGCTTTATTATTTTCTAGTTCTTATCAAGATTGGCAATTACCGTCATCGGTATTGGTTGCCAATCTTTTTTTTGAAGCATCAACGAGAACACATTATTCATTCGAATCAGCAGAACTACAACTTGGTTGTAAAGTGGCTGATATTGCAGTACAAGCTTCTTCGATGACTAAAGGTGAAACATTATACGATACATGCAAAACATTAGAATCTGTTGGCTATAATGCGTTTGTTATCCGTTCTTCCGAAGAATACTATTGGAATAAATTAGAAGGATTAAATGTACCTATCTTAAATGCAGGGGATGGAGCAAATGAACATCCAACTCAATGTTTACTAGATTTACTTACAATCTATAAGGAATTTGGTAAGTTAGAAGAACTTAAGGTTGTTATATGTGGAGATATTGCTCATTCACGTGTGGCACAATCTGATAAATATGCATTTGAATTATTTGGTATGGATGTAAAATTTGCTGGACCAAAAGAATTTGAACGTGAAGGATATCCATTTGTTGACTTTGATGAAGCAATTAAAGATGCTGATGTAGTAATGATGCTAAGAATACAAAAGGAACGTGGTGCAGCACTATCTAATATGAGTGATGCGGAATACTTAGAACAATATGGTATGAATCATAGAAGATATGAATCATTAAAAGATAATGCAATTATTATGCATCCAGCACCAGTAAATCGTGGTGTAGAAATTGCGGATGATTTAGTTGAAGCAGATAAGAGCCGTATTTTTGAACAAATGCATAATGGTATGTTAGTAAGAAAAGCAGTAATCAAACGTGCCTTTGGTTATAAACCATTTGAGGATAAATAATGAAAAAGATTATTACGAATGCGAATGTCTTATATCAAGGAAAACTACAAAAAGTAGATGTTTTATTTGATGAAAATGAAATATTAGAAATTGGTACAAATATTCAAGACGAAGCAGAAAAGATTGATGCGACAGGACTTACATTACTACCAGGATTAGTCGATGTACATGTGCATTTTAGAGAACCAGGTAACACGCAAAAAGAAACTATTCATACAGGTTCCTTAGCGGCTGCTCATGGTGGTTTTACAACAGTAATTGCTATGCCTAATGTTAATCCATCACCTGATTCAGTAGAAGTGATGAAAGACTATCTTGATTTAATTCAAAGAGAATCGGTTATTCATACATTACCTTACGCGACAATTACGAAAAATGAACAAGGTAAAGAATTGTCTGATTTAGAAGGAATGAGAAAGCTAGGAATAAAGTGGTTTAGTGATGATGGAGTAGGAATGAATGATCAATCCCTCATGAAGATTGCATTAGAAAAAAGTATTCGAGATGACTTTATCGTAGCTTGTCACACAGAGGATTTGAATTATCGACCTAAAGGAGCTTCTGTACATGATTCTAAAGTAGTCACAAGTAATGGTTGGATTGGTATACCGGACGAATGTGAAAGTAAACCATTAGAAAATGACCTAATTACTGCAATTCAAACAAAAGGAAAGTATCATGCTTGTCATATTTCTTCTCATGAATCTGTAGCAACACTTAGAAGAGCGAAAGCGGATGGCGCAAATGTTAGTGCGGAAGTTACAGCACATCATTTACTACTAGAAGATAAAGATGTACGAGGAACAATGTGGAAAATGAATCCACCATTAAGAACGCATCATGATCGAATGAGTTTAATCACAGCATTAGAAGAAGGAACAATTGACTTTATCGCAAATGATCATGCACCTCATACACAAAGTGATAAGGATAAACCAATGAGTGAAGCAGCATTTGGTATCGTATCATTAGAAACTTCACTTGCCCTTCTTTATACAGAATTTGTCTATAAAACAAAAAGATGGACATTAAATGAATTAGTCAGTTGGATGAGTGAAAAACCAGCACAAAGATTTAATTTGGGAAAAATCGGTAAGATTGAAGTTGGTTATGCAAGTGATTTAGTGCTAGTCGAACTAGATCAAGAACATACGATTGATATTAACAAATTTGAATCAAAAGGGAAGAATACACCATTTAATGGATGGAGTGTTCGACTTAGTGTGAAAGAAACAATTGTAAGTGGTAAAACAGTTTGGAAGGAGAGCAAATGAAACGTTATTTAGTACTAGAAGATGGTAGCTATTATGAAGGTGAAGGTTTTGGTTCTTGTGACTATAAAGTAGGAGAACTAGTTTTTAATACTTCTATGACAGGTTATCAAGAAATTTTAACGGATAATTCCTATTGTGGTCAGATTGTAATGATGACGTATCCTCTTATTGGTAACTATGGCATCAATAGAGATGATAATGAATCTGTTCTTCCTCATGTATTTGGTTTTGTCATTAAAGATTATTGTGAAGCACCTAGTAACTTCAGAAATGAAGAAACACTAGATGCTTATTTAAAAAGAATACATGTCCCAGGAATCTATGATATTGATACTAGAGAAATCACAAAAAAGATACGTGCTATCGGTACTCTAAAAGCTTCTTACTGTGATACAAAAGAAGAGATAGAACCATTAGTTGAAGTATTAAAGAAAACAGATTTCTTACATAATCAAGTAGAAATGGTATCTACAAAGAATATTTATCCAATACCAGGACGTGGTAAGAAAATAGTAGTTATGGATTTTGGCGTAAAGTTATCCATTTTAAGAGAACTAGCAAAAAGAGGATGCGAACTTGTAGTTGTACCATATGATACAAGTGCGAAAACAATCTTAGAAATGCATCCAGATGCTGTATTTCTAAGTAATGGTCCTGGTGATCCTGCCGATTTAACAGGAGTAATTGAAACAGTAAAAGAATTAATTCCACATACTGTTATTTTTGGTATATGTTTAGGATGTCAATTAATCGCTTTAGCAAGTGGTGCTAAAACATATAAATTGAAGTTTGGTCACCGTGGTGGAAATCATCCTGTTGTGAATCTAAGTACAGGAAAAGTAGAAATTACATCACAAAACCATGGCTTTGCGGTAGACATTGAATCATTAAAAGGAACAGATTTAGAAATGAGTTATCAAGCATTAAATGATTCTAGTTGTGAAGGAGTAAGACATAAGAAATATCCTGTATTTGCAGTGCAATATCACCCTGAAGCTAATGCTGGTCCACAAGATTCTAATTATCTATTTGATGAATTTGTCAGTTTGATTGAAAAGGAGAGTAAACATGCCTAGACGTACAGATATTCATAAAATCATGGTTATTGGCTCTGGCCCAATTGTTATTGGTCAAGCAGCTGAATTTGATTATGCCGGTTCACAAGCTTGTGCTTCTTTAAGAGAAGAAGGCTATGAAGTCATTCTAATTAACTCTAATCCTGCAACAATCATGACGGATTCTACTATTGCGGATAAAGTTTATATTGAGCCATTAACATTAGAATTTGCTAAAAGAATTATTTTTAAAGAAAGACCAGACGCAATTCTAGGTTCATTAGGTGGTCAAACAGGTTTAAATTTAGTTGTTGAACTAGCAAATGATGGTATCTTAGATGACTTTGGAGTAGAAGTATTAGGTACTGATATTGATGCAATCAATCAAGCTGAAGATAGAGAACGTTTTAGAAGCTTGATGCAAGAATTAAACGAACCTATTCCTGAAAGCGATATTTGCCATACGATTGAAGAAGCAGTTGAATTTGGTAAAAGAGAAGGTTATCCACTTGTTATTCGTCCTGCTTATACATTAGGTGGTACTGGTGGAGGATTTGCTCATAATGAAGAAGAGTTGAGAATCATTGCGGATTCTGGTTTAAAGATGTCACCAGTGCATCAAATTTTAGTTGAACAATCTATCGCTGGATATAAAGAAATCGAATATGAAGTAATGCGTGATGCAAAAGATAATGCAATTGTTGTTTGTAATATGGAAAATTTTGACCCTGTTGGTATTCATACAGGAGACTCTATTGTTACAGCACCTGTACAAACATTAACTGATCGTGAAAATCAAATGTTAAGAAATGCATCCTTAAAAATTATTCGTGCTTTACATATTTGTGGAGGATGTAACGTTCAACTTGCATTAGATCCTAAGAGCTTTAAATACTATGTCATTGAAGTAAATCCTCGTGTATCTCGTTCTAGTGCTTTAGCGAGTAAAGCTACAGGATATCCTATCGCTAGAATTAGTGCAAAGTTAGCAGTAGGACTAGGATTAGATGAAATCATTAATCCGATTACGAAAACATCTTATGCTTGTTTTGAGCCAGCATTAGATTATATTGTTACAAAATTCCCTAGACTACCATTTGATAAGTTTCCTAATGCGGATAGAAAGCTAGGAACACAAATGAAAGCTACTGGTGAAGTAATGTCCATTGGTAGAACATTTGAAGAATCATTCTTAAAGTCAATTCGTTCATTAGAAATTAAAGTGGATCATATTGAAAAGAAAGACTTCTATGAACTTGGTAAAGAAGAATTATTCGTCAAGATTGATGGAAGAGATGATGAACGATTATTTGCTGTAGCAGAATGGTTAAGAAGAGGATTAGATGTAGAAACAGTTCATCGTGTAACAAATATTGATAATTGGTATTTAGCACATATTCAAAAAATTATTGATTTAGAAAAAGAAATGAAAGAACATGTGTTAGATATAGAAGTATTAAAGAAGTTAAAGAAGTATGGATTCGCAGATTCTTATATTGCAAGAAATTGGAATATGAAAGAATTTGATTTATATGAATTAGAAAAAGCGAATGGTATTACACCTGTTTATAAGATGGTAGATACATGTGCTGGAGAATTTAAGAGTGAAACACCTTACTTCTATTCTACATATGAACATGAAAACGAATCGATTCGTAGTGATAAAAAGAAGGTCATTGTTCTAGGATCTGGACCAATACGTATTGGACAAGGCGTTGAATTTGACTATGCTACAGTACATTGTATTGAAACATTACATGATGAAGGTTATGAAGCAATCATCATTAACAATAACCCAGAAACTGTGTCAACAGACTTCTCTATTTCTGATAAGTTGTACTTTGAACCTCTTACTACAGAAGATGTTATGCATGTCATTGATTTGGAAGAACCAATTGGAGTCATTGTACAATTTGGTGGTCAAACAGCGATTAACTTAGCAGATTCGCTTGTAGAGCATGGCGTAAAGATACTAGGTACTTCTCTTGAAGCAATTAATAAAGCAGAGGACCGTCATGAGTTTGAGACAATGTTAGAAAAACTAGATATTCCTCAACCAGAAGGTATGACAGCGACTACTGTTGAAGGTGCTCTAGAAATTGCACATAAGATTTCTTATCCAGTTCTTGTTCGACCAAGCTATGTATTAGGTGGTAGAGCAATGGAAATCGTTCAAAACGATGAAGAACTAAAGAAATATATGAGTACTGCGGTAAAAGAAATATCACATGATTCACCAATCTTAGTAGACCGTTATGTTTTAGGTAAAGAATGTGAAATTGATGCGATAGCTGATGGTAATGAAGTTTATATACCAGGTGTTATGGAACATATCGAAAGAGCAGGTATCCACTCTGGTGACTCTATCTCCGTTTATCCAACACAATCACTATCGAAAGAAGTAAAAGATACAATCATTGATTATGCAACACGCATTGGTAAAGGATTTGAATTTGTTGGATTATATAACATTCAATTTATTGTCGATAAAGATAATAAAGTGTATGTCTTAGAAGTAAATCCTCGCTCTAGTAGAACAGTACCATTCTTATCTAAGATTACAGGTGTACCAATGTGTACTGTTGCGACTAAAGCAATCTTAGGTGAATCAATCTCATCACAAGGCTATACACCTGGATATCACGTTGAAAATCAAACAAATGTTTATGTTAAAGCTCCAGTATTCTCCTTTGCTAAATTAAGATCAGTTGATACTGTTCTTGGACCAGAGATGAAATCAACTGGTGAAGCACTAGGATTTGATACAAGCTTAGAAAAAGCATTATATAAAGCACTTGTAGCAAGTGGTGTAAAAATACCAATGTATGGAACAGTATTAATGACAATTGCGGATAAAGATAAACAAGAAGCTTTAAAAATCGCAAAGAGATTATATGCGATAGGTTATGGAATATACGCAACAGCAGGTACAGCAAAATTCTTAGAAGAAAATGGATTATTTGTTCATGTTGCAGCAAAGATTTCTGAAGATACAACAAAAGAAAATGTCTTAGACATCATTCAAAAAGGAAAAGTATCCTTCGTTATTAACACGATGGAAGATAAGAATCGTGCCACAAGCAATGACGGTTTCTTGATTCGTCGTGTTGCGGCAGAAAATAATATTTCTTGTATGACTTCTCTCGATACTGCAGATGCAATTTGTAAGGTGTTAGAGTCTAGAAGCTTCTCAATGATATCAATGAATGAAATGGAGTAAGTATGCAATTAGATAATGCTAAGATTATTTCAAATGAATTAATTGGAAAAGATGTATACAAGATGGTTCTAGAAACAAGTATTGCAAGTTTCGTGTCTTGTGGACAGTTTGTAGAAGTGGATATTCCAGGTTATTTCTTAAGAAGACCAATCTCAGTATGTGAAGTAAAAGGAAATAAACTAACATTAGTTTACAAAGTGGTTGGTGAAGGAACAAAAGTAATGTCTAGTATGAAAAATGAAATCGTTTCATTACTAGGACCATGTGGTACAGGTTTTCCAGTAGAAGAAAAAGAAGTGCTTTTGATTGGTGGAGGAGTTGGTGTACCACCACTATTAGAAACAGCTAAGCAATATAAAAAGTTAAATCAAAAAGTTACAGTAGTAATGGGATTTAATACTAAAGATGATGTGATATTAGAAAATGAATTTAAAGCTATTTCTGATGAAGTATATATTGCAACGATGGATGGTAGTTTAGGAACAAAAGGTACTGTACTAGATGCCATTACAGAAAATCATGTAGAAACAGATTTTGTCTTAAGTTGTGGTCCACTACCAATGTTAAAAGCAGTTTCCAATAAATATCAAAATGGTTATGTCTCACTAGAAGCACGAATGGCATGTGGCTTAGGAGCATGTATGGGATGCGTTGTAAAAGATATGAATGATCAAAGTCTAAGAGTATGTAAAGATGGTCCTGTATTTGCGATAGGAAAGGTAAAACTATGACTTGTTTAGAAATAAAATTACCAGGATTAAATTTAAAGAATCCAATTATTCCTGCTAGTGGATGCTTTGGATATGGTAGAGAATTTAGTGAACTTTATGATTTATCTATCCTTGGTGGTATTGCGATAAAATCTGCTACCCCATTAGAGAGATTTGGTAATCCGACACCTCGTATTGCGGAAACACCAAGTGGTATGTTAAATGCAATTGGCTTACAAAATCATGGTGTAGATTACATCATTGAACATGAACTACCATTTTTAGCACAATTTGATACAGAAATTATTGCCAACGTTGCAGGTGCTAGTGAAGAAGATTATGTAACAGTCATAGAAAAAATGAATGATAGTCCTGTAGTAAAAGCATATGAATTAAATATATCTTGTCCAAATGTAAAGCATGGTGGTATGGGACTTGGTACTGATCCAAGTCTTGCCAAACATATTACAGAGCTATGTAAAAAAGCATCGAAAAAACCGATATATGTAAAGTTATCACCTAATGTAACAGATATAGTAGCGATTGCTAAAGCGGTTGAAGAAGGTGGAGCCGATGGTTTAGTCATGATTAATACGTTATTAGGTATGCGTATTGATCTTAAAACAGGTAAACCAATTCTAGCTAATCTTACAGGTGGCTTAAGTGGACCGGCGATAAAACCGATTGGTGTAAGAGCTGTATATCAATGTGCAAAACAAGTTCATATTCCTATTATTGGAGTAGGTGGAATATCATCTAGTGAAGATGTATTAGAGTATTTATTTGCGGGAGCTAGTGCTGTAGAAGTAGGAGCCGCAAACTTTAAAGATCCGTTTATCTGTAAAAAGATTATCGAAGAATTACCAGAAACATTAAACAAATATAGATTGTCATCAATAGAAGAAGCTATAGGAAGGAGCCTAAAATGAGTAAGACAATTATTGCATTAGATTTTTCAAACAAGGAACAAGTATTAGAGTTTTTAAAACAATTTGATGAGCCAGTTTATGTAAAGATTGGTATGGAACTCACTTATGCATGTGGCCTAGATGTTATCAAAGAAGTAAAAGCTATGGGTCACCACATTTTCTTAGATTTAAAACTTCATGATATTCCTAATACAGTAAAAGGTGGTATGAAGAATTTAGCAAAGCTAGGAGTAGATATCATTAATTGTCATTGTGCAGGTGGTATTGAAATGATGAAAGCTGCTAAAGAAGGTATTGAAGAAGGAACTCCTGATGGACAACCTAAAGCAAAATTAATTGGTGTGACTGTATTAACAAGTACATCTAAAGAAATTATGAATAATGAATTAGGTATTGAAGGTGAAGTGTTAGATACGGTTATTCATTATGCAAAAAACGCAAAAGAAGCAGGACTAGATGGCGTAGTTTGCTCAGTACACGAAGCTAAAGCTATTCATGAAGCTTGTGGAAATGATTTCTTAACAGTTACTCCTGGAATTAGACTTGCTGGTAATTCTGCAGATGATCAAAAGAGAGTTGCTACACCAGAATTTGCTAAAGAACAAGGATGCGACATGATTGTTGTAGGTAGAAGTATTACAAAGAGTGCTAATCCTAAAGAAACATATAAGTTAATTGAGGAGGCAATGCACTAATGGAACAATATAAAAAAGAATTTGTTGAATTTATGCTTGATTCTAAAGCATTAAAGTTTGGTGATTTTACATTGAAATCTGGTAGAAAATCTCCATTCTTTATGAATGCTGGAGCATATGTTACAGGAAGACAATTACATGATTTAGCGATTTATTATGCTAAAGCGATTCATGATCAATTTGGTTTAGATTTTGATGTTCTTTTTGGACCTGCTTATAAAGGTATTCCTCTAGCTGTCGCAACAGCTATGGCAATTTATGAACTGTATGGTAAAGAAGTAAAATATTGCTCAAACCGTAAAGAAGTTAAAGACCATGGTGATACAGGAATACTACTAGGTTATAAGTTACAAGATGGTGATAGAGTAATCATGATTGAAGATGTAACAACATCTGGTAAATCTATGGAAGAAACAGTTCCTATTGTAAGAAGCCAAGCAAATGTAGAAATCAAGGGATTAATGGTTTCACTAAACAGAAATGAAAAGGGTAAATCAAATAAAACGGCTTTAAAAGAAGTAAGTGAATTATATGGATTCCCTACAGCTGCAATTGTATCTATGCCTGAAGTAGTAGAAATTCTTCAAGAAGAAAATCAATTAGATGATGAACTTTTATCAAGAATTAATGCATACTATGCAGAGTATGGTGCAACAGAATAAATCGTAGTAGAAAAAGAAATGATTAAATAAGTAACTACAAGATATAAGGATGAAAGTCTATATATCGGAGTAGTTACTTTTTTAATGTCATTGAAAGACTAGCAAATGGTGAAAAATTAGAAAGAAGCTAAATATAAAAATCATAATTTTGCTGGTAATTACGTGGGTACACGTGAATGTCATATTGAACCGGATTGGTTACTTGTTTATGAAATTAAAAATGAAGTGCTTGTGTTATTGCTTTATCGATTAAGCACACATTCAGAACTATTCAAAAAGTAGTCTTAGCTCAAATATTATTTTATGAATAAAAATCTATTAGAAATGGTAGATTTTTTTGGAATTTTACATACACGCTTTTAAGGTTGAATAATTGTTTGATACTTCAAGGTGGATTATTGATTTACTGTACGTAAGCGCTTACAATATTGGTAGGAGGAAAATCATATGAAATTAAAAAAACTATTTTTAAGCATTACGTTGTTATGTACAGTAATGGTTATTGGAATTGTTACTGTAAATGCTTATTCCGGATCACAATCTGATTCAAGAATGGATATGATTTGGTGGTCTCAAGGTGGTGGAAGTAATATGTACTGGACAGGTGTGACGAATAAATTGAGCTACGATAAATTTGCACCTTGTGTAGGAGCACATAATAGTGAATATGCTTGTGGTACTGCAGTAGGACAATCCTCTTATGGAGAATATGGCTCATGGCTAAATAATTCTGTTAAAGTTGTGGTACATGGATTGACTACAGAATCTGGTGGTTATACGGGACCTCTACAATATCCTATAAATGTTACAGTTAAAGATTCAGATAGATAATTTAATAATTATATTTACTTAAATAGAATGAAGAATTCATTTGCTAATTGTTTGGTAGATGAATTCTTTTAGGAGATTGCATATGAAAAAATCAGTTTTATTACTATGCATTTGTTTACTTATTTTTTCTGGATGGTTTTCTTTGAAAGATTTTACGAATATATCACTTAGCAAAGCGACAACTATAGCTTATTATTGTAATCCGGAAAAGAATGGCAGTGATAATTATCAATTGCAGATAGCTCATAATATAGATGAAATTTCATCAAGAGAGTTTCATGAAACGTTCGAATCTCTTTTGATACAGAATCACCTTTTTTCACTTAAAATTGTATATACTTTTGAAAATCTAACAAATAGGCCTATTTCACAATTTTCTTATTCATCTAATACTCCAGGTATTGAAAAAAGATTATGGTTAGATAATGGAATTTTTGATCCGACAGTTATAGAAACTTATAGTACAGATAAAATAAATAAAAATACACATATAGCTTCATTCTTTCAAAATGAGGAGATTATTGAGGTATTTCCTCTAGTCTTAGATGAATCTAATGGAGGAATGTATAATCTTTTATCAACAGAAGGTTATGAAGAACAACTAAAAGATAATATAAATCAATTTATATTAGATCTTGAAAAGGTATATCCTGAAATAAAATATGGATTAAGCAATTATGCTAATGCAATAATAGTTGGAGACCCTTCGGAGCCATCTTATTTAGAACAAACAATAGAATTAACACAGATGCATTTTTTAACAGCCTTAGGTATTGCAGGAATTTTATCTATTTTGTTGTGTTCTAAATTTTTATCCTTGAGAAGGAAAATCTCAATTATGAAAATTGAAGGTATGACAACAAGCAAAATCTTCTTTCGGTTATATGAAAAGTATTATTTGTGTGGCATTTTTGCATGCCTAATACTTGCGGGTATCTTTTCTTTTGTATATTACAAAAATAATATTTATGCATTTAGAGTGTTATGGCTTGTTTTAACAATAGAATTTTTGCTATTTGCTGTTATTCAACAAATATTGTCATTTGTTCTCATTCCAATGATTAGTTTGATGCCAATTGTATCTTCGGAAAAAGGAAAAAATAATTTACAAAGTTTATATTTTTTATCGTTGGCAATTAAATTATTTGCGGTTATTTTAATTGTTCCAAGAATTGTTACCGTTATTCCAGATATTCAATCTTATTTTTTGATGAAATCGAGATATGAGAAGGTTGATAATTCATTGCAGAACTGGTATTTTTTTAATACGAGATTTGCCTCTAATTATTTTAATGATTTCGGAAGTGATAACTATAATAATGTATACGAAACATTTGCTAATAATCATTTAATCAGATTTAATCGAGATTATTTATATGAAAATGAAATGGAGATGATACCATGTTACGTTACTAAGGTGGAGTTTATAGAAGACCAAGGTTTAATTGAAGATGGAATCGATTACGACAATGATATTGTCATTTATTTAAAAGAAGGCCAAAATTACGATTTAGAAAAAATAAAATATTATGCACAATTTAAAACGTTTGAAACATCTAAAATAGATTTCGTTTATTATTCGAATCCGCCAAAAACTTATTCTCCTTATGAGCTTTTATATTCAGATTATACAAATGGAGATCCTATTGTTTGCGTTCCTGAAGAAATAGCAGTGAAAGGACAAATAGAAGGAAGTTGTATATATTATGATGGAACTTTAGATGAAGTTCAAAAATATGTGGATAGTGTATTTAATGAAAATGGCTATGAAGCAGCATTGAGAATGGGACCGGCGGTGAAGCGATATGAACAATTTTATGCGTATTACAGCAATGTTTATATAAGAAATATAATCAGACTAATGTTAATGCTTATGGCTTATTTCTTAGCACATAGATTACTAGTTACTACCGATATGGAATGTAATAGAACAAGATATTATTTATCTAAAGTAGAAGGGGTAAGTCCTTACCCTTTATATAAATATACGATTAGAATAGCTTCACCAATAATTATTGGAATCTTCTTAGTTTGTATAAAGGGATTAGCAGAGACTACAGTAATGAATATTGTATATACAGTTATATTTTTACTTGTTGTAGAAGTGATTTCTTATATTTGGTTTAAATATAAAGCAAAGAAAATATGGAGAGAATAATATGAACATTGAAATCAATCATTTAACAAAAAAATATGGAGATATTATTGTGTTTGATGATATTAGTTTATCTATACCAGATGGGAAAATGACCTGTATTTTTGGTAAAAGTGGATGTGGGAAAACGACACTTTTAGATATTATTGGATTTTTAGAGCCATATCAAAATGGTGAAATTTTGTACAATAACAAAGAAGTAGAAAACAAAAAAGAACAGCAGAAAATGTTAAGAAAAGAAATTGGCTTTATCTTTCAGGATTATGGATTGATTGAGAATGAAACAGTAGAACAAAATTTATTACTTGTAGATAATATAAAAAAAGATAAAAATCGAAAAAAACATGTGAAAACTATATTTGAGGAGTTGCAACTTGAAGAATCTATGTTGAAAAAGAAAGTTCACGAACTTTCTGGAGGAGAACAACAAAGAGTGACCATTGCCAAAATTATTTTGAAAAATCCAAATCTAATACTGGCCGATGAACCAACGGCATCTTTAGATCCTGAAAACAAGCAAATAGTATTAGACTATTTAAAGAGTTTTGTAATACATGGAAAAACAGTTGTAGTAGTAAGTCATGATATAAATGTAATAGAATACGCTGATTATACAATTGATTTACAAAGTTTAAAGAATAAATGAGCTTATTCAATTTAATACTCCGTATTTGAAGCGGAAGTTTCTTGATACATTTTTAAGTGTTTAGAACGACACTCATAATGTTATAATTTTGGTGTGTCAAAAAGGAGAACAAATAATGAAGAAGTGTGCTTTATTCTTAGCTGAAGGATACGAAGAATGTGAAGCTTTAATTACAGTTGATTTATTACGTAGAGCAAATGTAGAAATTGATACATTTTCTATTACAAATGATGAATATGTTAAAAGTTCACATGCTATTGTAGTTAAAGCAGATAAACTATGGAGTGAGTTTAATAGAAATGATTATGATGTACTGATTTTACCTGGTGGTAAACTTGGTACAGCTAACTTAGAAAAATTTGAACCATTAATTAATGCAATAAAAGAACATTATAAAGAAGGTAAATTATTAGCTGCAATCTGTGCTGCTCCTTCAATATATGGTCATTTAGGATTATTAAAAGATAAGAAATATACATGTTTCCCAACATTTGATGAATTAAGCTTTGAAGGTGATTATCAAGAAGAACTAGCAGTGTATGATGATGGTATTGTTACTGGTAGAGGTATGGGTGCGACAATTGAATTTGCTAGAACACTTGTTAAAATATTGACAAATGGCGAGATGACAGATAATGTTGACTATGGAATTCAATATGAACATCGCTTTCATGATTTGAAGAAATAGGAGGACATCATGGCAAACATGTTTGAAAACGATTCCCGTCAAATTAAATTTGATGTGCTAGTGGAATTATGCCGCGAAGCATATGAAGGGAATGTAGAAGAAGATAGAATACAAGGATGGGCAAAGAAGCTTGTGTCAAAGGATGGGCCAAGATATCGTTGCTGTATCTATAAGGAAAGAGAAATTTTAAGACAAAGAGTTCGTCTTGCGATGGGTAAGATGGCTAATGATACTGCTGAATATAATCCAAGACAAATCGTACAAGTTATTGATGCGGCTTGTGATGGATGTACAATTCAAAAAATACGTGTAACAGATAATTGCCGTAAATGTATGGCTAAATCTTGTTTAAGTGCATGTCACTTTGGTGCGATTCATATAGGAGCGAATCGTTCTGAAATTGACTATGATAAGTGTAAAGAGTGTGGCTCATGTGCTAGAGCATGTCCATATAATGCGATTGTTGTTACAGAAAGACCATGTTATTCACATTGTCCTGTACAAGCAATTAGTTGGGATGAAAACCGTATTGCTCAAATTGATGAATCTAAGTGTATCAATTGTGGACAATGTGAAAGTGCTTGTCCATTTGGCGCAATTGAAGATATCAGTTGGGTAACTCCTGTATCTACATTATTAAGAATGAAATCACCAGCATACGCAATTGTTGCTCCAAGTATTCAAGGACAATTTGAAAATGCTTCTTTAAGTCAAATCAAAAAGGCAATTGAACTACTTGGTTTTGAGAAATGCTATGAAGTAGCGATTGGTGCAGATGCTGTTGCAGTAAGTGAAGCGGAAGAACTAAAAGAACATAAAGAAGCAGGTATTCCAATGACAACTTCATGTTGTCCAGGATTTGTAAATATGTTAAAGATTCATTTCCCTACAATTTATGAAAAGAATAAATCTACAACATATTCACCTATGATGGCTTTAGCAAACAAACTAAAGAAAGAACATCCAGATCATGGTGTTGTTTTCATTGGACCATGTCTTGCAAAGAAACAAGAAGCTATGGAACAAAATACACCTGTAGACTATGTTTTAACATTTGAAGAAATTGCCGCAATGTTAGTTGCTAGACATATTTGGCCTACAGAAGTAGAAGCTGAAGTAACAAATGAAGCAAGTAACTTTGGTAGAAACTTCGCATCTGGTGGTGGCGTTCATCAAGCAGTTATGCAAGCAGCGAAAGAAAAAGGTGAAGGACCATATACTGCTTATTACGCTAATGGTGCAATAGAATGTAAGAAACAATTAATGCTATTAAAAGCAGGTAAGTTTAATTTTGATATTTTAGAAGGTATGTGTTGTGATGGAGGATGTTTAGGAGGTCCTGCAACAATCGTAAATTCTATGACTGCTAAAGGCAGAATGGTAAAAGAAAATATCACAAATCCAATTAAAACAATTCAAGGTTCATTAGATGCATGTTCTTTTGAAGGAGTGAAGATGCATATAGATCATAAGGAGGAAACGGAGAATGGTACAGATTGAGGTATGTATTGGTAGTGCATGTTATGTAAAAGGTGCAAATCAAGTAGTAAATGACCTTATGGGAATGATTGATGAAAATCATTGGAAAGATAAGGTTGAACTAAAAGGTTGCTTCTGTATGAAATCTTGTGAAACTCATTCTGGATTAGGTATCAAAATCAATGGTGAAGCTTTAACAGGTATCACTGTTGCGAATGCTAAAGAAGTGTTAAAGGATAGACTTATTCAGGAGTTACAATGAGTTCTCGTCATTATATTAAGTTAGTAGATGCATCTTGCCATAATTGTATGAGATGCGTTAGAAGTTGTCCTACTAATGCAATGACATATATTCATAATCAACCAACAATTGTAGAAGACGAATGTATTTTATGTGGAAATTGCTATAGTGTATGTCCACATGATGCTAAATCAATTGTTAGTGATTTTAGTGTGGTTAAAACGTGGTTAGCAAGTGGTGAGAAAGTCATCATGAGCGTAGCACCGAGCTTTACTTCGGTCTGGCCACGTTTTTCTTCATTATCGAATATATTAAAAAATAGAGGTTTTTTTGCGGTTGAAGAAACAGCTAGAGGGGCAGCTTTAGTTTCACAAGCTTATGCTAATTTAATTGATGAGCATAAGATGAAAAATATTATTACAACATGTTGTCCAACTGTGACAGCTTTAATTGAAAAAGAATATGGTAGCTTAACTGATAATATGGCACCAGTGATTTCTCCACTAATTGTTCATGGTAAATTGATTAAAGAAAAATATCCTGACGCAAAAGTAGTCTTTTTATCTCCATGTATTGCTAAATACAAAGAAATAGAAGATGAGCGTTTTAAAGGAAATGTAGATGCTTGTATCAATATGTTTGAGTTGTATGATTGGATTAAAGATACAAAAGATACAAGTGAAGAAGAGGATTGGGAAGATTTTGAAGGCTCAATTTCACGTATGTATCCTATTCCTGGTGGTATTGTTGGTACATTAAAAGATAATTTAAATTACAAGTATGTAAATGTAGAAGGTGTTGAACGAATTAAGTCTGTACTAAAAGCGATACAAGAGGGTCAAATGGAAGGTTATTTCTTTGAGATGAGTTCTTGTGTTGGCTCATGTATGGGTGGTCCGTTATTATCCCATTTTAGACATAATGAATGGCTTGGACAAAGTATTATTCATCGTAAAGTAGACCGAAATAAAAAGATAGAAAAGAAAGAACTACCTTTTGATGTTTCTACGAAGTGGTGTGCGGAAGATATTTATCATCCAAAGCATACAGAAGAAGAAATTGAACAAGAACTATTAAAAATGGGTAAGAATTCTCAAGAAAAAATACATGATTGTGGAGCTTGTGGATATGAAACTTGTCGCTTAAAGGCAATTGCTGTTTTAGATGGAAAAGCTGATCCTAGAATATGTTTGCCAGAAGCTTTAGAACATGCAGAATCTTTATCGAATGTTGTTATTGATAATACACCAAATGGCATTATCGTATTAGATGAAAACTATGATGTATTAGAAATGAATGCTAGTGCTCAACTCATGTTGAACTTAGATATGATTAATCCAACAGGTATGCCTATCGCTTCTATTTTGCCTAGTAAAGAAGTAGAAGAAGCGATTCATAACACAACTAAGCATTCTGAAAATATTCGTGTTGAATATGAAACTTATCATAAATTAATAGATCACGCTGTAGTAAGAGTACCAAACGAAAAATATATCGTAGTAATTTTAATGGATCGTACAAACGAAGAAATGAAAGAAAGAATCTTGCGGAATATGCGTGAACAAACGTTCAATGTTACTCAACAAGTTATTGATGAGCAAATGCGTACAGTACAAGAAATTGCTAGTTTATTAGGAGAAACAACAGCGAAATCAAAAGTTGCTTTAACAAAACTAAAGGAAGCGATGGAAGATACTAATGAGTGAGATCATTCATATTGATGCTTGTTGGCATTCCTTAAATAAAAAGAATGAAGAACTTTGTGGTGATAGAGTTCAAATTAAACGTAGTGATACGTGTGTTGTACTCGTTTTAGCAGATGGTTTAGGAAGTGGCGTAAAAGCGAATATTCTTTCGACATTAACAAGTACAATTATTTGTGAAATGGTATTTTCAGGGATGAATTTAAAGGATGCGATTGAAACAATTTCATCTACTTTACCTGTTTGTTCTGAAAGAGAGATTGCTTATTCAACTTTTACAATTATTCAAGTGTATTATGATGGAGCTGTTTTTATTGCACAATATGATAACCCATCGGTTGTTTATGTTCATAAAGGTGAAATCGTTCATCCTAATGAACAAGTACGTACATATTATGGTAAAACAATTCATTTGATGAATTTTTTGTGTGACCCTGAAGATTATCTCATTACTTTTAGCGATGGTGTCTTATTTGCGGGTCTAGGCATGAGTTTGAATTTTGGCTGGGGTCAAAAAGAAGTAGAGAAATTTTTGACAGAACACTTGAAAGAAAAAGATAGTGCAAGTGATGTCACAAGAATGTTATTAAGCAATGTGAATTATTTATATGGTGGTAAACCAGGAGACGATTCTACTGTTGCTTGTTTACATATTATTGAAGCTCTAGAAACAAGAGTTATGGTTGGTCCACCATCGAAAAAAGAAGATGACGCAAAAGTTGTAAAACGATTACTTGAAGCTACAGGTAAGAAAATTTGCTGTGGTGGAACGACAAGTACAATTGTTGCAAGAGAAATGAATGAAGAATTAAAAACAGATAGTATCTTTAATCTTTTACCTGATGTTCCACCTAAAGGATTTATTGAAGGAATAGATTTAGTTACAGAAGGAGTATTAACGTTACAAAAAGTATCTCGTTTATTAAAGAAAGCAGTAGAAGAGGAAAGCTTTGCAGAAAATGCTATACTGTCTTTAGAACAAGATGGAGCATCTTGTTTGATTAGAGAATTATTAAAATCTAGTAGTATTACATTTATGGTTGGATTAAGTGATAATCCTGCTCATGAAGCAATTGCGTATTCTACGATTTCTTTAAATGCTAAGATTGCTTTAATTAAAGATATGGCTAAAGACTTAGAGTGTTTAGGAAAAATCGTAAAGATAGAAATGTATTAGAATAATTCTTTAGATAAATAACTGAAAGGGGTTATTGTATCATGCGCAAAAGAATTAATCCTAGTCTATGGACATGGTTCAATGAACCGAAATTATATATATTTAGTAGCGATAAGTTGATTCTAGAAACAGAACCACAAAGTAAACTAGACTCATTATCTCCAAATGAAGTGAGTGCTTTTGGTTTGTTAGGAGATACATTATCGTGTTTTCGCTATGATGCACGCATTGATTACGCATTTCAAAATGTATTAGATGAGTGTGGCTTAATCGTGAAAATCAATGACCATGATTGGTGGAAATATGGTGTTCGTGCGAAGAATAAAAATATTAATGAAATATTTTGTGAACACTATATAAATGGTTATTTTGATGGTTCTTATAGAGATATAGGAAAAGGAATAAAAAATCTATATTTTCGTATAACTATACAAGAAAAATTTATACAATTTATGTGTAGTGGTGATGGAAATACATTCCGTAATATGCGAAGAGTAGAGTTTGGTGATAAAATAATCGCGACTCCTGGTATTTACGCTTGTAGTCCAGGAAATTCGTTTTTTGATTGTACGTTCTCAAAAATTGAGACTGGAGGTATTGATTAATGAAAGCTGAAGAAAGACTAATACGTTATGCATGTGTTCCTACAATGTCTGACCCTGATAGTCCAACTAGTCCATCTTCTTCTAAACAACTTGTATTAGGAAAGATGCTTGTTGAAGAATTAAAAGAATTAGGTATTGAAGATGCATATATGAGTGAATTTGGCTATGTATATGGACACTTAGCATCTAATATTGATAAAGATGTACAAACAGTTGGTTTTGTGGCTCATATGGATACTTCACCAGATTTTAATGATGAAGGTGCTAAACCTAGAATTATCCGTAATTATGACGGTAAAGATATTGAACTATGCCCTGGTGTAGTAACAAAAATTGAAGATTTCCCTCAAATGGTAGATTTAAAGGGAAAAGACATTATGGTTACAGATGGTAGTACATTACTTGGTGCAGATGATAAAGCAGGTATAACTGCAATTATGCAAGCTTTAGAATATTATCATGAACATCCTGAAGTGAAACATGGACCTGTCTCTATTTCATTTACTCCTGATGAAGAAATTGGTAGAGGGACAGAGCATTTTGATATTGATGCATTTAACGCTGATTTTGGTTATACGATGGATGGTGGAGAAATTAAATATTATTGTGATGAAACATTTAATGCGGCTAGTGCAGTATTAACGGTTCATGGGTTTTCAATTCATCCAGGTAGTGCAAAAGATAAGATGATTAATGCTCAAAATGTAGCAATAGAATTCCATAGCTTATTACCAGCATACATGAGACCAGAACATACAGAAAATAGAGATGGTTTTATTCATTTAACAAGAATGAGTGGTTCTTGTAATGATGCTGAACTTGAATATATTATTCGTGATCATGACGCAACTAAACTAGAAGATAAGATTAAGCTAATGGAAAGAAGTGCGAAGTGGATTAATGAACTATATGGTGAAGGTACAGTTGAATTAAAGATTGAAAAAGCATATAGAAATATGAAGGAAATTATTGCTAAGCATCCAGAAGTAAGTGAAATTGCTTGGACTGCATTAGAAGAATTAGGATTAAAACCAGAATTAGAACCAGCTCGTGGTGGTACTGATGGAGCAAGTCTTTCTTATATGGGTGTACCTTGTCCAAATCTAGGAACAGGTGCAGGAAATATGCATGGTAGATATGAATATTGTTGTATCAATGAACTAGAACAAGCTAGTGAACTCATTCGTATCATTATCAGAAAAGTAATGGAGAAATAATATGATTTGTACATGTACTTTAAGCCCATCACTTGATTACTATATGGAATTTGAGGAACCTGTAGTAAAAAATACAACAAATAGAAGTAAATTAGAGTATTTTGCGGCAGGTGGTAAGGGAATCAATATTTCTATCGTATTAAATAATCTAGCAATACCTAGTAGAGCATTTGGCTTTTTAGGTGGTTTTACAAGAGATTATTATATTGAATTATTACAAAAGTATAGCTACATCCAACCAAACTTTACTTATGTAGATGGCGCAACAAGAATCAATGTAAAAGTAAATGATGGTCAAGATACAGATTTAAATGCTGTAGGTCCATATGTTACTAGTGATAAAATGGCTAATCTTAAATCAAAAGTATTGAGATTAGATGATGGCGACTATTTTGCATTAGCTGGTAATTGTCCTGATTATTTAGAAAAAGATGTTATCGAAATGTTACAAGAAGCAATCGATAACAAAGTTCGTGTTGTTTTAGATACAAATCCTAATATTATTCATGAATGTATTGCAAAAGGTCCATTCTTAATTAAAACAACTCCTAAAGAATTAGCATTATATGCTGAAAAAGAGTTACATACGACAAAAGAATTAATTGAAGAAGCTAGTTTAATGCATAAAGATGGCGCAAAACATGTTTTATTACTCACAGATAATGAAGCAATACTAGTATGTGATAGTGGTATTTATACATGTGAAATCTTAGATAAAGGAAAAGTTGTCAATACAGTAGGTATGGGAGATTCTCTCACTGCTGGATTTATCATGAATTACTTACGTTCTAGTGATTCGATTGATTCCTTTAGATTTGCGACATGTTGTTCTAGTGCGACAGCACATTCTAAAGGTTTAGCAACTAGAGAAAAAATTGATTCATTTTATGAGAAAACAGAAATAAAAAAGATTGAAGATATAAATGAGGTAAGTGAATGAAGAAAATTGTTTTAGTATTTGTTGCATTAATGACTCTTGTTTCATGTGGTAAATCACAAACTACAGATACAGAAGTTAATGAAACAATCACAATAACAAATTCTGTTGAATTAAATACTACAGATGCAGATATGAGTAACTATAAGTGGTTATATGATAGTGAACCGGCTTTTGTTGAGATGACACTAGAAGAATCTGTACGTATATTTAAAGAAGGCGGTGGTGGTATTTTGTATTATGGATATGCAGGATGCCCATGGTGTGAAAGAGCTGTACCAATTTTAAATGATGTTGCAAAAGAACTAGGTATTACTGTTTATTACATTAATGTTCATGCCCAAACTACTATGGAAGCTTATAATGAACTACTTACATATATCACACCTATACTAGAAACAGATTCTAATGGTGAACCTGAATTCAAAGTTCCAGAAGTTATTGCAGTAAAAAATGGTGAAATTACAGATCATCATCTAGCATTAGTAGATGGTTTTAAGATTGAAAGTGATGAATCACAAATGAGTGATAGTCAAAAAGAAGAATTAAGAAATATTTATCTTGATTTAATTAAAAGTGCAAAGGATTAGTTAGAAGCCCATTTTACTATGGGCTTTTTTAAGAAATAGAGTATGTTATTTAAATGGTTTACGAGTGAAAAAAGAATATATGGGGATGTTGTGGATTTGGTATTAGAAAGAAATATTGAACCAGAGTATTCATCAGATCACGCAAGAAATTTAATTTATAGTATTTATTTGCATGATTCAAAGAAGTTATTAGGTACATGTGATTTAAGAGTAGGAATGAATGAAGAATTGTATTATTCAGGGAATATTGGTTATCGCATCTATGAGCCTAATCGAGGACATCACTATGCCTATTATGCATGTCTTTTATTATTTGATATCGCAAAAGACGAATATGCTATGGATAAACTCATTATAACTTGTTCACCAGAAAATATTCCTTCACGTAAAACATTAGAAAAACTAGGTGGAAATCTATTAGAAGTGAAAGATGTACCTACTTCCCATTGGTTATATAAACGTGGGGAAACAATGAAGAATATTTATGAATATATTCTTTGATGAAATCTTGGTATAATAAGTCATATGCATCGTTTAGTTAAAATATTAACAAGTAGAATCATTTCAATTGCACTATTGATTATTGCTCAAATAGTGTTTCTTTATTCGTCTATTTGTAATATTGCAGGTACAGATGTATTAGAACCAATCACTAGATTAATATCAATCATCATTGTTATCTATATCATTAATAAACAAGAAGATCCTTCCTATACAATAGGTTGGTGTGTACTAATTCTTGTGTTTCCTGTATTTGGTATCATGTTGTATTTATTATGTGCTGGTAGAAAAATGCCAAAGAAACTAGCAAATGGTACAACACAAGTCAATGAAAATATGGCTAACTTACTTGTACAAGATGAAACGGTAATAGATGAACTCAAAGAAAATGATCCTAATTTATATCGTATATTTTCTTGTGGATATTTAACATCCAGTTTTCCTATATATAAGAATACAAAAGCAACTTATTTTGATAGTGGTGAAGAATTTTTTCCTGTTCTTTTAGAAGAATTACGTAAAGCAAAGCATTTTATCTTTCTGGAATTTTTTATTATCGATTTTGGTAAGATGTGGGATAGTATCTTGTCTATTTTGCAAGAAAAAGTAAAAGAGGGTGTAGAAGTAAAGTTTATCTATGATGACTTTGGATGTTCTACAACTGTTCCTCAACATTATGATAAGGTGTTAAATCGTATTGGAATAGAAACATATCGTTTTAATAAATTAAGACCTGCGTTAATTATTCAAATGAATAATAGAGACCATAGAAAAGTTATCGTTATTGATAATGAAGTAGCTTTTACAGGTGGCGTTAATATCGCAGATGAATATATTAATGAAATTAATCGTTTTGGATATTGGAAAGATTCTGCTATAAGACTAGAAGGTGAAGCTGTATGGAGCTTTACAGTAATGTTTTTAGGAATGTATTCGTATCTTAGAAATAGTAAAGAAGTACTAGAATACGAGAAATATAAACTTCCATGTAAACACTATGAGAATAATAGTTATTTTCAACCGTTCAGTGATACTCCAACAGATGATATCAATATGGGATTATCTGCACATTTATCGATTATAAATAATGCAAAAAAATATGTATATATTGATACGCCTTATTTAGTGCTAAATACAGATATGCAAACAGCGTTAATCTTAGCGGCTCAATCAGGGGTAGATGTAAGAATACTTGTGCCACATATTCCTGATAAAAAGTATGTATTTTCAATTACACAGTCTTATTATGAAATACTCATAAAAGCAGGTGTAAGGATTTATGAATTTACACCAGGATTTAATCATACAAAGAATATTGTTAGTGATGATTATTTGGGACTCGTTGGTACGGTGAATACGGATTATCGTAGTTATTATTTACACTTTGAAGATGGCGTAATTTTACAAGATGATGAAGTAGTTAAAAAGATGAAAGAAGGCTTTTTAAAGGCATTAGAAAAGTCGCATGAAGTCACATTAGAGGATTGTAAGAAATGTCCATTTTATAAAAGAATATGGCGTGCTGTTTTAAAACTCATGGCACCATTATTCTAATTGTGTTAAAGTTATAAAGTTTACTAAGGAGACAAAGTTATGGAAAAATATGCACTAGTTCTAGAAGGCGGTGGAATGCGTGGCGTATATACAGCTGGAGCATTAGCTTGGTTAAATGACCATCATATTACATTTGATTATGGTGTTGGTATTTCTTCTGGAGCTGTCGCATTAGTTTGTTATATGGAAGAAAACAAAAAAACACCATATAACATGATTGTTAAATATGCATGCAATGGTGAAAATGTTGGTTTAAAAGCTTTTTTAACAGAAGGACATTATGTTGCATATAACCGTTTGTTTAAAGAAGATTTACTAGGAAAAGAAAAACTATCTCTAGAACCATTAAGAACAAATTGTTCTATGGAAGCAGAAGTAGGGGCATATGATTTAAAGAAAGGCGAAACTGTTTTCTTTAATGTAAAAGACATAGATGATGACTTAGAATTATTACGAGGAACATGTGCTTTACCAATTGCGTCTGCTGTAGTGGATTATGAAGGTGAAAAGTATCTAGATGGTGGAATTACAAAAATGATTCCTATCGAAAGATCAATTGAAAAAGGATGCACAAAACATCTAGTCATTACAACAAAACCTGCAGATTATGTTAGAAAACCAGCAAGTAAAATTGTTTTATTCTTAATGAAATTAATTTATCGCAAATATCCTGCAATACGTAAAGACTATAAAGTTCGTCATTTGAATTATTATAATCAAATGCATATAATCGAAGAACTAGTTGAAAAAGATGATGCCTTATTAGTAAGACCATCACGTACAATTAATATCAGTAGATTTAAAGGTAATCCTAAAGATTTAGATGAATTATATCGTCTAGGTTATCAAGATATGGAAGATAAAAAGGATGAAATCTTCTCTTTCTTAAATCTAAATAGCACAATCAATAATTTAAATGTAAAAGAAAAAGAATTAGTATAGCTTTTATATAATGTGACCAAGATAGATTTCTATGAAAAGCATAAAATTATCTGAATATGATAATCTGTTGAAAGAATGGGATTATTCAAAGAATTATCCTTTGGATCCTAATAGCCTTACTGTCGGTAGTAGCAGGAAGGTTTTTTGGGTTTGCCCTAAAGGACATAGTTATGGCCCTAAATCAATTTATGAAAGAACTAGAACTGATGGAAAAGCAACAAATTGTCCTTATTGTGCAAATAAGAAAGTCCTTAAAGGCTTTAATGATTTAGAAACTTGGTGTTCAAATAACAATAGGGTATATCTTTTGAAGGAATGGGATTATTCTAAAAATGATAAATTGCCAAGTGATTATGTTGCTCATACTGATAAAAAGATTTGGTGGATATGTGATAAAAAACATAGTTATCTAATGAAAATATGTGAACGAACAAAAGAAAAAGGATATAATTGCCCATATTGTTCTAATTTTAAGTTATTAGTTGGATACAATGACTTGAAGACTTTATTCCCAGATGTTGCAAAAGAATGGGATTTTGAAAAGAACGATAAAAATCCAGAAGATTATGTTGCGGGAACTCATACGAGAGCTAATTGGATATGTAGTAAATGTGGAAATAAATGGACTGCAGAAATAAAAGAAAGAACATATGGAGGAACAGGTTGTCCAAAATGTGCCATATATTACAAAACATCAATTCCAGAACAAACAATATATTTTTATGTGAAACAAGTGTTTAAGGATGCGATTAATTCATATAGACCTTTATTTCTGAATGGTAAGGAGATTGATATATTTATTCCTTCAATTAATGTTGGAATAGAGTATGATGGCAGGCATTGGCATAAAGATAATCAAAAAGATTTACAGAAATCTAAGATTCTAAAGGAGAATAATATTAAACTAATTAGAATTAAGGAACAAAATGAGAATAATGATTTTGATGATTATTGCGTTATAAAATCCAATTATAAAGATAAGCTTATTGATTTAGAACCTGTTTTAAATCGATTGTTTGACATATTAAAAGAACTTGTCCAATATGATTTGAACTTGAATATTGATATTATTAGAGATTCAAATTTAATTAATCAAATGGTTATAAACAATAATGAATCTAAGTCACTGCTAGCATCCAATTCAATTGTATTAAAAGAATGGGATTATGAATTGAATGGTAGATTAACTCCTAATAATGTAACTGCACATAGTAGAAAAGAAGTTCATTGGATTTGTAGTAATTGTGGAAAAAGATTTAAACAATCTATTACAACAAAAGTGAAAGGCGGGTTAATGTGTGAGAGCTGTTCAAAATCAGCTGCTAATAAAAAAAGAACTATAGAGAAAATAAACAATAACGAAATTGAATCTATATTAGATTATCCTGAACTTTTAAAAGAATGGAATGATAGTAGAAATCCAGGCGAAGTAGCTGCTGGTAGTGATAAAAAAGCAAAATGGAAATGCTCCAATTGTGGTCATGAATTTAATATGGTTATAAAAAATAGAACAAAAAATGGATATAAATGTCCATTTTGTCATGGTGTTAAAAAGTTTGAACAAATAAAACTGTTTGAATAAAAAGAAAAGTATAAATTCACCCTAAAAATCAAAGATATAGAAATTTTAGGGTGAATTTTCTATAAAAAACATTATCAAATTCACCCTAAAAATAAGTAAAGTAAAAGACATTGATTTTAAACAATGTCTTTTAAGAAAAGTTTAGGTTTTTAAAAAGTTATACTATTTAGCGCTTGTAGCAATCATCTTACCAAGTGCTTTACCATAAGCAAATGCGCTTAGTCCACATGAACCATTTACTACTTCACCAGCAGCGTATAAGCCACTAATAACATTTCCATCTGTATCTAATACATGGTTTGTGCTATCTACTGTTACACCACCAATTGTGATATGAGCTACTGGACGAAGAGGTGTAGCATAGAATGGACCACTAACGATTTCAGAACCATCACTGAATTGTACTCTACCAAATAATTCATCGTTGTATGTAGAACATGCAGTGTTATATTGTTCAACTGTCTTAGTAAGTACTTCAGGTTCAATACCCATATTTGTAGCTAATTCTTCAATTGTTTCACCTCTATATAAGTATCCATTATCGATAGATTTTTGGATATCTTCTTCACTATAACTACTAGAACCACTATTGATACTATCAGTAATGATGTAATAGTAAGGGTCATCTTGTTCAAATACAGCATGACAAATTTCAAATCTTGAAGCTGTTTCATTAACGAATCTTTCACCATGAGTATTTACCATTAAGTTACTAGATCCATTGAAGATACCAACCATAGATACATGCTGATCATCAGTATAATCACCTAATGGGAACATCATGATATTATCCATGCCTTCGATATCTGCACCAATAGCTTCAGCCATGACAATACCATCACCTGTGTTACCTGGGTTATTATCTGACTTGATGTTAGGATCTGTAATACCCCATTGAGTATCATACTTCATTAGCATTTCACCATTAGCACTGAAACCACCACTGGCTAAGATAACACCATTCTTTGATGTAACAGTATAAGTATCACCATTAGAACTTTCTGCTTCAACACCAGTTACACTACCATCAGTTTGGATAAGTGTTTTAGCAGCAGTATCAGTAATGATTGTGATATCTAAGTTATTATTTTTGATATATTCTTCGAAGTAGTGGAAGTAACCAGCACCTTGAGAATATCCTTCACAATATGTCCATCTTGGCCATGTGTATCCAACGATACCTGTTAATTTAGCTAATTTAGCACCAATTTCATCTGCGAACCATGTATCGAATTCATTAACGATATCGCCATATGGCATATTTGCAGCAACAGGGCTACCTTCTAAACGGTGATATTCAATCGCAAGCATTTCTGAGCAATCAAATAATTTAGTAGAACCACTAGCTTTATATTCTTCATATTTTTGTGTTAGGCTATCCCAAAT
>CAVCUC010000016.1:0-37861 GCA_963605225.1 bacterium | reverse complement strand
GACCCGACCGTCCGTGTAGTCTTAGCTTATTTAAGCGGTCAATTTCTGTACAAAAATTAGTACTCAAAAAGTATGCATGATTTTTTAATTTTTCGCAATATATTTTTCATTAATATATTTCATTACTTTTGGAACAATCACAAAGATATAAAACTCCATCCCTGCAAATTCAATAAATTCCCCAAAAGATTTATTTGTTAAATTAATGATTACAGATGAAAGATTTTGCATCCAAACACTTAATGGAATTAAAGCAAATACTCCAATGATGAATCGGTCTTTCCAATTCATTTCTTTCTCAAAGTCATATCCTTTTCTTTCTATCATTCTACTAACAACATATCCTACAATTAATCCGATTCCTTGATAAGAATCCGCAATCATTTTCTTAGGATCAACAAGTAAACTACCATCTTCTAAATAGGTTAATGGGTAAGACTTAAATTCATAATATAAAGCTAAAGCAATACATAATAGTATTCCACCAACTAATACAATCTTATCTCTAGAATAATCTTGATCTGTCCAATCTTCTATTTTATTTGCAACAAATATCATTAAGTTTGTCGCTAAAAATCCAACAATAACATCTTGTGGAGTATGAACGCCTAGATAATTTCTAGAAAACATAACAGCTACTACACTAAAGAAGAATACTCCAGCAATGACTTTATGCTTGTTTCTTCTAAACCATAAACCAACGTTTTCAAGTACACCAACAGCCCATGTAGAATGACCACTAGGGAAAGAGTAACCTGTAGCTGTCATTTTAGAATTACCATAAGGTAGTACTCTATCATCTCTTATCCATGGTCGATAAACACAAAATGTGAGTTTTAATATCCCATTCATTAACAAGCCTAGGCTAAATCCTGCAATGATTTTCTTACCACTTTTCTTATCGAATGCCCAATAGATCATGCTCATCATGGCAATCATCCAGAAGCTAATCGCAAAATCACTTATCCACATTAAGAATGGAGCAAGAAACGCACCTATACCATTTCTGAATGCTTGTAGTAATAACAAATACTCAATATCCATAAATTTCCCCTTTTTCTAATCACATTATCACATAGTTTCACAAATTGATTCACTATTTATTCATGAAACATACGCTTTTTCTTCTCCATTTTCTTGTATTCTATAAGTGTCAGATAACTACCCTAACATATCTGGCATTTCCCTCCCTTTCTTTTTTCATAATTAGAGTAAAATACTTCTCCAAGCCTAACGGAGAAGTATTTTATTTATCACCATATTTTATGTTTTCAATGATATTGACATGTACGTGATAGACAAAAAAGATATTAAAGAATTTATCGTGATGAACATGCTAAATTTACTTTCGGTTGGCAATTTCTAAAAAAATCTCAGTTTTTGGTTGGCAAATTCCAAATTTTTCTGTATTTTCGATTGGCAATTTCTAAATAAATGTTAGAATCATCTTATAAAAGGAGGTTTATCATCATGTATATAGAAAGAAAAATAGACAACTATTTAAAAGAATGGAAAGAATCAAAAAAATTTAAGCCTCTTTTATTACGTGGTATTCGTCAATGTGGCAAAACATCTGCTGTTAGAAATTTATCTAAAAGCTTTGCACATTATGTTGAAATCAATTTAGAAAAAGAACCTGATTTATGTAAAGTATTTGAAGGTGAACTAAACATTCAAAAGATTATTACCTATCTTGAAATACATACTTCTACTAATATCAATGATGAGGATACTCTTATATTTATTGATGAAATTCAAAACTGTCCTCGTGCTATCACGGCATTAAGATACTTTTATGAAGATCGTCCTAATTTACATGTTATCGCTGCTGGTTCTTTACTTGAATTTGTATTAGATGGAGCCAATCAAAAAGTAGATTTCCCAGTAGGTAGAATTCGTAGTATTTTTATGTTTCCATTTTCTTTTAATGAATTTCTATGTGGAACGAATCATATTCAACTTTCATCATATTTAAACTCGCTTGATATAAGTAATGATTCAAATCTTTTTCACGATAAATTGATTGAGTGCTATAAAACTTATTTAATTGTCGGTGGTATGCCTGAAGCTGTTTCAACATATGTCGAAACACAAAGTATTTTAGAGTGCCAACAAATCCATAGAGATATACTAGATAACTTTATTGATGATTTTAATAAATATGATTCTAAAGTTTCCGCTGATATAATCCGAAAAGTTTTTGATTATGCCATGCATAATGTTTGTAATCAAACAAAATCATCTTCAGCTATTAGAGATGTTAGTGCTTATTACTTTGATGAATGTATTAGTTTATTAAATAGAGCAGGTCTTGTATATCCTGTTAAAGCATCTTCTTGTGAGACGATTCCTCTTGGAGCATGTGAAAAAGATGCAAATAAGAAATTAATTGTATTTGATACAGGGGTTTATTTAACTGCTTGTGGTTTAAATGTTGAATCTATTTTAACTGCAGATATATTTGATGATTTAAACAAAGGTGATGTTGTTGAAATGGCTACTGGATTAGAACTAATAAAAGCTCAAACACCATATATGAAGCCTCAATTACATTATTGGTATAAAAGTGGAGCAAATGCAGAAATAGACTATGTAATTGTTAAAGAAAATAAAATACTACCAATAGAAGTTAAAGCATCTAATAAAGGTAGTATGCAAAGTTTACATAGTTTCTTAAAATCACATCCTGATATTCCATATGGATATAGAGTATCATTAGAAAACTTTAGTACTTACGATAAAATTAAAGTTTATCCAGTATATGCGATAAGTAAATTACTACAAAGCACAAAATAACTCTAGAAAGTATAACGCTCTCTAGAGTTTTTTCATTTCTAACACTACTAAATCATTCCGCCCTTAACGCTGCTACAGGATCACTCTTAGCTGCTTTCTTAGATGGGATTAAACCACCAATAAGAGTTAGTACTATGCTTAATATAATTAATACTAGTGCTGCTTGAGGTTGTAAGTATGCATTTACTGCTTCTGTATTACCTATCTTATGAATGAGGATATTTGTAGGGACAAGTAATATTTCTGTTATACCTACACCTAATAGTCCTGCAAGTAATCCAGTAATAAATGTTTCCGCATTAAATACTTGGGCAATATTTGCTTTAGAAGCACCCATTGCTCGCAATATACCAATTTCTTTTTTTCTTTCAAGTACTGATATGTATGTAATAACACCTATCATAATAGAAGAGACAACCAATGATATTGCGACAAAGGCGATTAAGATATAACTAATTGTATTAATAATATTTGTAACGGATGACATTAATGTACCAACCATATCTGTGTAGTTAATTACTTTATCTTCTTCATTTAAGCGTTCCATTTCATCATTATATTCATTCAGAATACTAGTAATCTTTTCTTTACTATCGAAGTCATATGGATAGATGGTAATTTGACTGATATCTTCACTAGCCGCATAACCAAATGAAGTTAAATTCTTTTGTAAAGAACTAGAGCCAGCACTCATCATCGAAGTCATTAATGCTTGTAACTCTTCTTCACCGATTGCCATACTGAAGCTACTTGCTAGTGCTTTAGTATCTACATAGAATGCTTGTCCTATACTACTAGCCATTTTCTCCATAGAGTTTTTCATTGCGTCTGTAATCTTAGAACCAATACTAGTCGTGATTTCTTTCATGACATTCCCTATAGTTGTTTCTGTATCTTTCGCGATGGTGTTATAGGCATTTGTAAGTTCTTTTTCTAAATCATCATAATTACTGATGCTATCTTTAACACTTTGTTGTAACAAAGCTTGTCCTTCATTAGATTTTAAATAATTCGAGAATGATTCTTCAAATAATGATGGATCAGGCAAATCATTCTTTTTAGCATATTCAATATACCCTTTGATGATATTCGTTCCAAATGCTTGTAATTGCTCTGTTGAGAAATTTAAGTTTTGAAATATAGAATCTAATACAAGTTGTATAGCATCTAGTAATGCTTTATTCCCTTCTTCTGTTAGTAAGAAAGCATTAAATGTTTCTTCTGATATTTCTCCACCAGTTTCCTCAAGATACTTCATATATGCTTGCATCACATTCTCAATCGCTGTTTTAAATACTTCTTGGTCGATGATTTGATCTTTATTATTTTCTAGTAGCTTCATGATTTCATCTTTTAATAGTTGTTGTCCTTCAGAAGAATTAAAGAATTCTGTTAGACCATCTGTTAAGCGATTGTAGTTTGTACTAGGATCTTTAGAAGCGTATTTTAAATAATCATTCATGATATTCTCAAATGATTTCTTCAAATTATCTTCTGATACTTGTATATGTATACTAGAGAATAATTTTTTATATTGGTCACTCGATAAGTTTGGCATCATGCTTGAAGTCATATCATCACTCACACTACCTGCATAATCGATTTGATCAAAAGAAGAAGTATCAATAGTTAATTTAGATGTATCAATATTAAATGCTTTCGCTATCTTATTTTCATCAATAGAGAATAGACTATTCATGTCCATTGGATCACTTTCTTCACCAAATGGTTTACCTGTTAATACGTTGTTACCGGAATCTTTTAATTGTGCTTTTACAACTTCACTAGAACTAGCTTTCGTACGCAATGATTCGATTAAATCTTGTGTATAGTAAATACCCATAGATAACATATGTATATTTGCATTTTCTTTTGGTTGTACTACACCACATATATGTAAATTAGAACCATTCTTTACAAGTTCTCTCATATAAGATTTATCTTCACTACGGTCACTATATACTTGATACGTCTCATCATATGTATAGTAATCCGCACTATTTACAACACTAAAATTAATTCCTATAAAATCTTCATATGTATATTCTGTATGACTTTCTTTTACTTCTACTTCTTCATTGTTCGCAAATGTATCAATATAGGCTTCTAACTCACTAATATCTTTTTTACCAACCATATATAATAGAAAATCACTTACACTTCCATTAGAAGTAAGTACTAATACACATTCATCTTCTTTACTAGGCCAATGTCCTGCTTTTAATTCATATTGATCTTCATATAATTCTGTTGATTTAGGTAACTCAAAGAAGATATTTAGATTCATCATAGATGAAATAATCGAACTTGATGATGAGCTAAATCCAATAGGCGCAAACATATCATTAGGATTTAGTTTTCGATAATCATTTTGATCTAACATGTAGATTTGTGGTGTGATGCCATAAGAATATTCAATTGCTTTAGCATACTCTGAAATGTTACATGTATCACTTTCTAGATATTCTTTTAAAGACTTTAAGTCATTTGAATTCACTGTAGATAACATTCCACCAACCATTTGCGCTTCATGAACTTTATCATCTTCATTTGTTGTAGTCGTTGTTGATGGCGTCATAGACATCATGGAAGTTAAGCTAACACTATCTTTTTGTATTTCTATTGGATACTCTGATAATGTTTCTTCTTCTGTATCTTTGATATATTGGTTTACACCATTAGATAAAGACATGATTAAAGCAATACCGATAATTCCTATACTTCCTGCAAACGCAACCAAAAAAGTACGTGCTTTCTTTGTACGTAAATTATTAAAACTTAAAGATAAAGAAGTAAGTAAAGACATGCTTGCTTTACCCATATTTGTATGTTCTAGTTCATCATTATCTTCTACTTCATAAGGATCACTATCTGAACGAATTACACCATCTTTTAATACCACAATTCTAGTAGCGTATTCTTTAGCTAGTTCTGGGTTATGTGTAACCATGACAACAAGTCTATCTTTAGCAACTTCTTTTAATAAGTCCATGACTTGTACACTTGTTTCTGAATCTAGTGCTCCCGTAGGTTCATCAGCTAGTACAATATCTGGGTCATTGACTAATGCACGAGCTATCGCAACACGTTGCATCTGTCCACCAGACATTTGACTTGGTCTTTTATACTCTTGTCCTTTTAAGCCTACTTTTTCTAAAGCATCTAACGCTCTTTGTTTTCTTTCTTTTCCTGATATACCAGATATCGTTAAAGCAAGTTCTACATTGGATAAAACTGTTTGATGAGGAATTAAGTTATAACTTTGAAAAATAAATCCTATCGTATGATTACGATAACTATCCCAATCTCTATCTTTATAATCTTTTGTTGATATACCATTAATGATTAAGTCTCCACTATCATAGCGGTCTAAGCCACCAATGATATTTAATAATGTTGTTTTACCTGAACCAGAAGGTCCTAGTATCGCAACAAATTCGTTATTTCTTAGATTCAAAGAAACATCATCTAATGCTTTTTGAATTAAATTACCTGTTTTATATTCTTTTTTTACATTCTTTATTTGTAGCATTTCATTCCTCAATTTCGCTACTATTATACAAAAC
The DNA here is from genome assembly GCA_963605225.1 of bacterium. GTDB lineage: Bacteria > Bacillota_I > Bacilli_A > Erysipelotrichales > Erysipelotrichaceae > Bulleidia. Next base: position 31,499 of record CAVCUC010000016.1, on the reverse strand, counting down.
AAATATCTATTTTTTAGTAACAAACAACACTCAATGTCTAAATCTATGTTTCTTTACTACCTATAGACAAGTAAGCGATGTAATAAGAAAGAAATTCATTCGTGTGTTATGATTATCAAGTTGTAGAAATGGAGAATTGTTATGATTTTATCCTTTGAAGATGTTTGTTTCACTTATTCTTTTAAGCCAATACTTGATCACGTAAACTTAGTGATTAATGAAAAAGAAAAATGGGGTATTGTAGGACAAAATGGTGTTGGTAAATCAACTCTTCTCCGTATGATGGTAGGACTAGAAAAACCAGATAGTGGTGAAGTGAATTTACTTAGAAAATATAAGATATCTTATTGTCCTCAAAATTCTGAATTTGATGAGGATAAAACAATTTACGATACTGTTCTTTCTTATATGACAGAAAAAACAGAGGAATATCAAATTCAAGCAATACTCAATAAACTTGGTTTTACTGATTATAACCAAAAGGTTGGAATATTATCTGGTGGTCAAAAGAAACGTGTTGCTTTAGCGATATCTCTTATTCGTAATGCGGATGTTTATTTTCTTGATGAACCTACAAACCATTTAGACCAAGATATGATTATTTGGTTAGAAAAGTATCTTGCTAAAGTATCTAAGACTGTTGTGTTAGTGACTCATGACCGCTATTTCTTATCTCGTATTACAAATCACATTATGGAAATCGATGATGGTCACGTATATACATATGATGGTGGATATGCAGACTATTTAGAACAAAGAGAAATACGTCGAGAAAATGCCTTAAATGCTGAAAAGAAAAGACAAAACTTTTTACGTACAGAAATTGAATGGATTCGTGCTGGTGCACAAGCTCGTTCTACAAAACAAAAGAGTAGAATTGAACGTTTTGAGAAAATCGCTGCCATTGATGCCCCAAAAACAATGAATACATTAGAGCTTAAATCTGCTTCTACACGTCTTGGTCGAAATACAATTGAGATTAATGATATATCTAAATCATATGGTGATCGTTTACTATTTCAAAACTTTAGCTATAACGTTATGCGATTAGATCGTATTGGTATCATTGGTAAAAATGGTTGTGGAAAAAGTACATTATTAAAAATTATTTTAGGGCAAATCCAACCAGATACTGGTTCTGTAAAGATTGGTGAGACTGTCAAAATAGGCTACTTTGCTCAACAAAATGAAGTATTTGATGAAAATGAACGTGTAATTGATTACATCAAGGAATTTGGTGAGACGGTCTATACTGCAGACCACGAAGAAATCACTGCTAGCCAAATGTTAGAACGATTCTTATTTTATAAAGAAGAACAATATAAACCTATTTCTAAATGTTCTGGTGGAGAAAAGAGAAGATTATATTTATGTTCCATCTTAATGTCTGCACCAAACATTCTCATTTTAGATGAACCAACAAATGATTTAGATACAGATACCATGACCATCCTAGAAGATTACTTAGAAAACTTCCAAGGCGCTGTCCTTGCGGTAAGCCACGATCGTTACTTCTTAGATAAAATCGCTGACCGTCTATTTGTTTTCAACAATTCAACAATATCTATTGTCCAAAAGACTTACTCTGATTATTTAGATGAGTTAGAGAAAAATAAGAGTACAAATGTTGCGCCTAAAGAAATAAAGCAACCAAAGAAAAATACCAATCGTTTAACATACAACGAGAAAAAAGAACTAGCTTCTATCGAAGTAAATATGCCACTTCTTGAAGAAACAATTTCTTCATTAGAAGATAAGTTAAATACTGTTACAGATTATGCTGAGATTAGTTCTATCAGTAAAGAATTAGAAGATAAACGCAATGAGCTAGAAACTTTAGAAAATAGATGGTTAGAACTATCAGAAAAGGAAAACTAATATGCAAGGAAAATACAAAGTTGTCACATTATGTGGTAGTACTCGCTTTAAAGATGAATTTTATCAAGTTCAAAAAGAACTCACACTAAAAGAATGTATTGTCATTAGTGTTGGATTATTTGGTCATTCAGGTGATGAAGAAGTATGGGAAAACATGGATGAAGGTACAATAACCAAAACAAAAATCATGCTCGATGATATGCATAAAAGAAAGATTGATATGGCTGATGAAATCTTTGTGATTGATGTAAATGGCTATATTGGTGAAAGCACAAAATCTGAAATTGAATATGCAAAAAAGCATAATAAACCTATCACTTATTACTCATCGTATATGCATAAATAAGCTATTTCTTTGTCTTTATTTTCATAATGAATAGAATGATTAGTCCTATAAATAAACATAAAAATCCTATTGGTAATAAATAGAAATGTTCATGTAATATACCATTAGAATCTATTGTTTCAGGTAGAAGAGATTTAATCAAAATACAAGCTATTCCTAGTAAGATAAATAGAATACTGTATTTGTTCCATAATTTTTCTTTATTCATTTATTTTCCTTTCGATGTACAAATATATGTACATCATTTTTTCATCTTTCGATTAAGCTTTTCTTATAAACATAAGGAGCTTAGTGATATGAATACTACATTAAAAATTGGCGATATCGTTTATTTCTTAGAATCAAACAAGAATGCTATTCCTGTTGAAATTATCAGTATCCGTAATGGTTTCTGCGTCATACGTTTCCCTAATGGGAAAAGTGGTACACGCGTTCGTGATACTAAAGTATTTAAGAGTGAAGAAGATGCTTTACTCAATCGTATTTCTACAAAGTATTACGCAAATTACTAATGCACATATTGATCCACTGGATGCTTACGATACTCTAGTGGTGTACAACCATATTCTTTCTTAAATATACGATTGAAATATGATTGTTGTTCAAAGCCACAAGACAAAGATATATCGGATATAGATTCCTTTGTATCCCGCAACAAATTAGACGCAACTTCTAAACGATGCAAATTAAGGAAATCTATAGGAGAATGGTGCATATATTTATTGAATAATCTAGAACACGTAGAAACAGAAATATTACATTGACTAGCAATATCGGTTAATGTAATTTTTTCTGCATAATGTTGATAAACATAGAATGTCATCTCATTTAAATCTTTGATATCTTCTAAATTCTTTTTATTTACTTTATCCACACTAATTTCTTCGCATATATTTTTCATCACATTAAATGCATAACCAACAAGAGCTAATTTATACGCTTTTGTTTTTTGTTCTGCTACAGATAACATCTTACAAAATAAATCATTTAATTCTTTATTTCCATGAAACAAAGAATATGTCACTTGTTTATTTTCTAGTATTGGTTGAACTAGTGAAATAAAGCCCGCATAAATTGAAGGATGAATTAATAAAACAATAAACTTACACTCACTAGATTCTTTTAAATATGAACGATGCTGTACATAAGAATTAATAAAGATACAGTCCCCTTGTTTTACTTCTATTTCTTCCCCATTGATATCGTAATAAAGATACCCTTCTGTCACATACATAAGTTCTAATTCTTCGTGGATATGTTCCATAGAGTGATAGTTTGTTTCTAGATTCATCGTTTCTTCTTGTATAAATAACTTAAAAGAAGAATCACGATAATGTACATTTGTGTTTTCTGCTTGTTTATTTACCATATGACAAAATTATACAAAAATTTAGAGAATTATCTACTATATTTTCTTGATGTTTGATTATATTATATTAACAGGAGATAAAGGAGAACAAAATTATGGCAAACAAATACGCTGGAACAAAAACAGAACAAAATTTACGTGAAGCATTCGCAGGAGAATCACAAGCAAGAAATAAATATACTTATTTCGCAAGTGTTGCAAAGAAAGCAGGATATGAACAAATCGCCGCATTATTCTTAAAAACTGCTGAGAATGAAAAAGAACATGCAAAGATGTGGTTTAAAGCTCTTGGTGAATTAGGAGACACTGAAGCTAACCTTAAAGCTGCAGCAGAAGGCGAAAACTATGAATGGACTGACATGTATGAAAGAATGGCAAAAGATGCTGAAGAAGAAGGATTCCCAGAATTAGCCGCTCAATTCAGAGGTGTTGGAGCGATTGAAAAGCATCACGAAGAACGTTATAGAAAATTACTACAAAATGTAGAAGAAAAGAAAGTATTCGAAAAGAGTGGTGTAACTGTTTGGGAATGCCGCAATTGTGGACACATCGTTATCGGTACAAAAGCACCAGATGTATGTCCAGTATGTAATCACCCACAAAGCTACTTTGAAGTTCACGAAGAAAACTACTAGGAGCACATATGAGATTCTACAAATGTAATGGTTGTGGGAACTTCATCACTTTTCTAAATGAAAAGAGTGGTTGTACTCCAAAATGTTGTGGTGAAACAATGACAGAACTAGTACCAAATACAAATGATGGTGCTATTGAAAAACATGTTCCTGTTGTTAGTAAAGAAGGTAATCAAGTACATGTATCTGTTGGATCTATTTCTCACCCAATGTTAGATAATCACTATATTGAATGGATTATTCTTGAAACAAGTAACGGTTTTACAAAGAAAGACTTAAAACCAGGTGATGAGCCTTGTGCAACATTTACTCTTAATGATCATGAAGAAGTAATAGCAGCTTATGCTTATTGCAATCTCCATGGCCTATGGAAAAATAATTAATATTCTAAGTGAGGCGCATAAAAGCGTCTCTTTTATTTACCCACCTTCTAAGTTATTCACCTTCTTTTGCCAACTTATTTACCAACTTTTTATATTATTCACCAACTTATTTGCCAACTTTTTGCATTATTCACCAACTTTTCTACCAACTTTAATGGTATAATCTCTTTAGTTGGTGATGCTATGAATTTAGAAAAAATTATATTAGACTTATGCTCTTATAGTGATGAACAAGAATGGTTTGAATTTAAAGAAAACTGGTTTAATCCAGATGAACTAGGTGAATATGTTTCCGCTTTATCTAATGCGGCAGCTTTTCACTATCAAAAATATGGTTTTTTCATTTGGGGAATTAACGATAAAACTCACGATATTGTTGGTACAAGCTTCAATCCATACTGTGACTTTAACAAAGAACCATATCAGAACTATCTAGCTCGAAATTTATATCCAAGTATTAATTTTGAATTTAAAGAAATCGAAATCAATCAATTGAAAGTTATTGTTTTAATCATTCCTGCTGCTGAAGAGATTCCGACTTCTTTCAAAGATAAACGTTATATTAGAATTGGTTCTTCAAAAAGTAATATTAGAAAATATCCTAGACGAGAAATACAACTATTTAACATTTTAAATGGTCATATTGAAACAATTACAACACAAAAAGCAGAATATCAAAATCTAACTTTTAATAAACTATTTGGCTATTATGGTTCCCGTGGTATTGTTTTGAACCAAGAAACATTTGAAAAGAATTTATGTTTAAGAAATTCTGATGGTGAATATAACACCTTAGCTCAACTATTATCTGATAACTCTCACAAACCACTTCGTGTTTCGATATTTAAAGGAGATACAAAAGCTACTAATCTGATTTCAGTAAGAGAATTCGGTAATACATGTCTTCTATATTCCTTAGATAATTTATTGCAATATGGCGATGTAATAAACTTAATACAATCTGATGAAACTAGTAGACTCGTTGAAAGAACTGAAATATCTTTATTTGATTCTAGTGCATATCGAGAAGCTATCGTTAATGCAGTATTACATAACAATTGGGTTAGTGGAAATGAGCCAATGATATCTGTATTCCAAAATAGAATTGAAATTTTATCACGTGGAACAATTGCTCCAGCTCAAACAATAGAAGGATTTTTCCAAGGACAGTCTGTACCAGTAAACGAAAAATTATCTGAAATCTTTTTACAACTTCATATTAGTGAAAAGTCTGGAAGAGGTGTTCCTATCATCACTAATGCCTATGGTGAAGAAGCGATTTCTTTTAGAGAAAATGCTATTGTTGTGACTATTCCTTTTAACCGCATTCGCAATAATGAGAATACAGTGAATTTTGCAGAAAATAAAACTCCTAAAGTTTCTACTAGTTTGTTCAATCAACATCCCGAATTAAAACCAAGAAGACAAACCATTCTTCTTGAAATGCAACAAAATCCATATATAACAAAACAAGAGTTAGCTAAACTGCTTGGTATAAGTGAAACTTCAATCGATAAACATATTACATATTTAAGAGAAAATGGTTATATCGAAAGAATTGGAAAAACTAAGGGCGGATATTGGAAGATAACAAAATAATGAATAAAGGAGAAAATTATGTTTAGAACATTAAGAAGAAGTAATAGGTCATTAGAAAATGATCAAGTCATAGCTTTACTAAAGAATGAAAAAAGAGGTGTACTAGCAGTTCACGAAGAAAATGGTTATCCATATGCTGTACCAATTAATTTCATCTATGATGAAGATACTAATAAAATTTATTTCCATGGTGCGAGTGCTGGTCAAAAATATGATGCTCTAATGAAAGACAATAAAGTATGTTTTACCGTATATGGAAACGAAGAAAAGAAACCTGATGATTGGGCTCCATATATGCAAAGTGTCATCATCTTTGGACGTTGTAATAAATTAGAAGAAAACAAATTAGATTACCTTAGACTACTAGCTAGCAAATACTATCCTAGTGAAGAAGAGATAGAACATGAAATTCAATTAGCTGGTAAAGTCGTACAAGTATTTGAAATTACAATTGACCACATTTGTGGTAAACAAATCCAAGAAAAATAACAATTTCATCTTTTATCAGATTCCTGTTGTTTTATAATAAAGACAACAGGAACTTTTTTTGTTCATTTTGGAGGATAATCATGCCAAGAGATATCATAATCATCGGAGCAGGTGTAATCGGTGCTTCGATTGCTAGGGAACTTTCTAGATTTAATCTAGATATTTGTGTTCTAGAAAAAGAAGTAGATGTATGCGTCGGTACTTCTAAAGCAAATAGCGGTATAGTACACGCTGGATTCGATGCAAAACCTGGTACAAAAAAAGCATATTTTAATGTGCTAGGCAGTAAGAAAATGGAAGAACTTTCTAAGGAATTAGACTTTCCTTATAAAAGAAATGGTTCGATTGTTGTTAGTTTTTCCGAAGAAGATTTACCACAATTAGAAGAATTAAAAGCACGTGGTATACAAAATGGTGTAGAAGGAATAGAAATATTAACAGGTGAAGAGGCTAGAAAGAAGGAACCTAATCTTTCTAAGGATATTACTCATGCATTGTATGCACCAACTGGTGGTATTGTATGTCCATTTAACTTAACCATTGCTTTAGCAGAAAACGCTAATGTTAATGGAGTTGATTTCATCTTTAATACTACCGTTCAAGATATCACAAAAGAAGATTCTATCTTTAAAGTTCATACAAATCATGGAATATATGAATCGAAAATAGTAATCAATTGTGCTGGTGTATACGCTGATCACATCCATAATATGGTTTGTGAAGATAAGATAAAAATCCTAGCAAGAAAAGGTGAATATTGCTTATACGATAAAAAAGTAGGAAATTTAGTTTCTTCCACAATATTCCAATTACCAAGTAAGAAAGGTAAAGGCGTACTCGTTACCCCAACCGTACATGGTAACTTGTTACTAGGTCCTACAGCATTAGATATAGATGATAAAGAAGATATTAGTACAACTAAAGATGGTTTAGATTCATTACAAAAGACTGCATCTAAAAGCATTCAAGCTATCCCATACAAGAGTGTAATCACTTCTTTTGCTGGATTAAGAGCACATTTAACACATACTGATGACTTTATCATTGAAGAATCATCTGTTGAAAACTTTATTGATGTTGCCGGAATTGAATCACCAGGATTATCTTGTGCTCCTGCAATAGGTAGTTATGTGGCAAAACTAGCAAGTGTAAAGCTAAATGCAACAAAGAAAGAACATTTTGTTTCTCAGCGTAAAGGAATACCTAGTATGGCTTTAGCAAGTACAAGTGAAAAAGAGAAGCTCATTCAAGAAAATCCTCTTTATGCAAATATCATTTGTCGTTGTGAACTAGTATCTGAAGGTGAAATTGTAGACGCTATTCATCGCCCACTTGGAGCAACTACTCTTGATGGTATTAAAAGAAGAACAAGAGCTGGTATGGGTAGATGTCAATCAGGTTTCTGCTCACCTAAAACAATGGAGATATTAGCTCGAGAATTAAATGTAAAGATTACAGATATAACCAAAAATGGTACAGGCTCAAATCTAGTATATGAGCATAAAAGTAATTGAGGTGATGATATGAAAACACAATTAGCAATTATTGGTGGTGGTCCAGCAGGACTAGCAGCTGCTGTATCTGCATATGATAGCGGTATAAAAGATATCATCATTTTAGAAAGAGATAGTACACTTGGTGGCATATTAAATCAATGTATTCATAATGGATTTGGATTACATACATTTCATGAAGAATTAACTGGTCCTGAATACGCTGACCGTTTTATTAAACAAGTAGAAGAAAGAAAGATAAAAACTTTATTAAATACAATCGTTATTGATGTTTCTAGTGATAAAGTCATCACTGCTATGTCTAAAGAATCAGGTATTTTTACAATAGAAGCGACAAGTATCATTTTAGCGATGGGTTGTAGAGAAAGACCACGTGGAGCTTTAAATACCCCAGGCTATAGACCTAGTGGTATCTATTCTGCCGGTACTGCTCAACGATTAATTAACATCGAAGGTAAACTACCAGGACACAAAGTCGTTATTCTTGGTTCTGGTGACATTGGCTTAATCATGGCAAGACGTATGACTTTTGAAGGAGCTAAGGTCATTACTGTTGCAGAAATTATGCCTTATTCTTCAGGTCTAAAAAGAAACATTGTGCAATGCTTAGATGACTATCATATTCCTTTAAAACTTTCTACTACAGTCATTGATATTAAAGGAAAAGACCGCGTCGAAAGTGTAACATTAGCGAAAGTAGATGAACACTTACAACCTATTAAAGGAACAGAAGAAGTCATTGAATGCGATACATTGTTACTATCTTGTGGTTTATTACCAGAAAATGAATTGTCATCACAAATGGGAGTTGATTTAAATCCGATTACAAGTGGAGCTAGAGTAGATGAAAGCTTAGAAACATCTATTCCAGGAGTATTTGCTTGTGGAAATGTATTACATGTTCATGACCTTGTAGACTTTGTGTCTTCTGAAGCAAGTAACGCTGGTAAAAATGCCGCAAAGTATATTTTAGGTAAAGCTTCTAATAAAGATGAAAAAGCTATACCAATACAAACTGGTAATGGCATTCGTTATACTGTTCCAACAGAAATTCGAACTAAGAGATTAGAAGATTTATTAACAATACGATTTAGAGTTTCCACAGTATATAAAAATTGTGAGATTTGTGTATATCTAGATGACACGTGTATTCAAAGAAGAAAGAAAAAGATATGCACACCAAGCGAAATGGAACAAGTCATTTTAAAGAAGAGTGATATAGAAAACTTTAATCAACTTAGTTCTATCCGCATAGTAATAGAATAGGAGGCCTCATGGAGACAAAACTAACATGTATCAATTGTCCACTTGGATGTGATTTAACTGTAACTTATGAAAGCTTAGATCCTGAATCTATTACCGTTACTGGTAACACTTGTCCAAGAGGAAAACAATACGGCATCGATGAAGTAACGCATCCTACAAGAACTGTCACAGGAACAATTAAAGTAAGTAATAGAGAAAACTTAGTTGTCCCAGTTAAAACAAAAAGTCCTATCCCTAAAGATAAAATATTTGAAATAGTAGACATTTTTAAACAAATATCTGTAGAAGCTCCCGTCCATATAGGAGATATTGCATTAACAAATATTGCGAACACAAATGTTGATTTAGTCATCACAAAGAATATAGAGTAGGTATTTTATGAAGAAATATATCATGGCCTTAGATCAAGGCACTACAAGTTCCCGTTGTATTTTATTTGATACAAATGGCGATATCGTCAATATGGCAAAAAAAGAAATCACACAATACTATCCTGATTTAGGTTATGTTGAACATAATCCATTAGAAATATGGTCATCACAATTAGGTGTATGTCTAGAAGCATTAGCTTTAGAGAACGCTGATTACAAAGATATCATCGCTATTGGCATAACCAATCAACGTGAAACTACCATTGTATGGGATAAAAATACAGGTAAACCTGTTTATTATGCCATTGTTTGGCAATGTAAAAGAACTGCTGATTATGTTGAAGAAATTAAGAAAACACCTATGGCTAGTATCATTAAAGAGAAAACAGGATTACTACCTGATGCTTACTTTAGTGCAACGAAGATTAAATGGATACTAGACCACGTAGATGGAGCAAGAGAAAAAGCGAAAAATGGCGAATTATTATTTGGCACTGTAGATACATGGCTCATCTGGAATCTAACAAAAGGCAAAGTCCATGCGACAGATTATACAAACGCTTCTAGAACAATGTTATTTAACATTCATACATTAGAGTGGGATAAAGAGTTATGTGATTACTTTGATATTCCAATGAACATGTTACCAGAAGTGAAATCATCAAGTGGTATTTTTGGCTATACCGATGAACACGTATTAGGTGGAGAAATTCCTATAGCTGGTGTAGCTGGAGACCAACAAGCCGCATTATTTGGGCAATGTTGTTTTGAACCTGGTGAAGCTAAAAATACATATGGAACAGGTTGTTTCTTATTAATGAATACAGGTAAAGAAGCGATATCTTCTGACTCTGGTTTAGTCACTACAATAGCAGCTAGTGTAAATCATGAAATAGAGTATGCGTTAGAGGGTTCTGTATTTGTAGGTGGTGCTAGCGTTCAATGGTTAAGAGATGAAATGAAGCTTGTAGATAAAGCTTATGAAACTGAAGCTTGTGCAGAATCAGTAACAGATACTGCAGGAGTATACATCGTACCTGCTTTTGTAGGACTTGGAGCTCCTTATTGGGATCAATATGCAAGAGGAACAGTTATTGGTATCACTAGAGGTTGTAAGAAAGAACATTTTGTACGTGCAACATTAGAATCTATTGCATATCAAACACATGATGTTCTTAAAGTTATGGAGAAAGACTCTAATATTAAACTAACTGCTTTAAAAGTAGATGGTGGTGCTAGTGCTAATAATTTCTTAATGCAATTTCAATCTGATATCTTAGATTTATCTGTATATCGTCCAGAATGTATTGAAACTACTGCTTTAGGTGTTGCTTTCTTAGCAGGACTAGCAACAGGAGTATATAAGAGTAAAGAAGAAATCAAACAAAGCTATAAATTAGGTCACACATTCTCACCAAATATGACACCTGATAAACGAGAGAAACTCCTAAAAGGTTGGTCAGTAGCCATTAAGTGTGCTGAACTTTATGGTAAAGAAATGCAAAACTAACCCATAGAAAAAGAATCCTTGATTAGTTATCTTGGATTCTTCTTTTAGTTATTTAATATCAGCTACACGAATTCTATTTAATGCACGTTTTAGAGCTAGTTCAGCACGTTTTTGATCAACATTCGGATCACTAGATTGCATACGTTTTTCTGCTCTAGCTTTTGCTGAAGTTGCTCTTTCTACATCGATTTCATCTCTATTTTCAATAGTATCTGTCATGATTTCTGCGACATTATCATTGAAATAGAATAAACCATTTGTTATCGCATAATAGTTTCTTGTGCCATTTTCTTCACTAGACATTACACCGATTGTTAGCATCGTAACTAAAGGCATATGATTTGGTAATAAACCTCTTTCACCATCTACTGTGGGTATATTTAAGATAGGTGTATCAAATTCCTTATATATTCCTTTAGGTGTAACAATCCTAACATGAATCATCATTTTAGTGACTCAGCTTTCTTTACTACATCTTCAATTGTACCAACTGATAAGAACGCTGCTTCTGGTAAATCATCATATTTACCTTCTAAGATTTCTTTGAAGCTACGAATTGTTTCTTTTACTGGTACATAGACACCTTTGATACCTGAGAATTGTTCAGCAACACTAAATGGTTGTGATAAGAAGTTACGAATTCTTCTAGCACGAGCTACTGTCTTCTTATCTTCTTCTGATAATTCTTCCATACCTAAGATGGCGATGATATCTTGTAATTCTTTATATCTTTGTAAGATAGCTTGTACTTGTCTAGCTACTTCATAATGTTCTTCACCTAATACAAGTGGATCTAACATACGTGAACCACTGCTTAGTGGATCAACAGCAGGATAAATACCTAATGCTGCAATACTTCTATCTAAGACTGTTTTAGCATCTAAGTGAGAGAATGCTGTAGCTGGAGCTGGGTCTGTTAAGTCATCGGCAGGAACGTAAATTGCTTGTACAGATGTAATTGAACCTTTATCTGTTGAAGTAATACGTTCTTGTAGTTGTCCCATTTCTGTAGCTAATGTAGGTTGGTAACCTACAGCACTTGGCATTCTACCTAATAAGGCAGATACTTCTGAACCTGCTTGTGTAAAACGGAAGATGTTATCGATAAATAGCAATACATCTTGATGTTCCTCATCACGGAAATATTCAGCCATAGTTAATGCGGATAACGCAACACGCATTCTAGCACCAGGAGATTCATTCATCTGTCCATAAGTAAGAACAGTGTTTTTTAATACTCCTGATTCTTTCATTTCGTTATACATGTCGTTACCTTCACGTGTTCTTTCACCAACACCCGCAACAACGCTTCGGCCACCATGTTCAATCGCAATATTATGAATTAATTCTTGCATTAATACTGTTTTACCAACACCGGCACCACCGAATAAACCAATCTTACCACCTTTAGCATATGGACATAATAAGTCGATAACTTTGATACCTGTTTCTAAGATTTCAGCAGATGTTTCTTGTTCAGCAAATGTAGGTGCTTCACGGTGAATAGGCATATATTTTTTAGCATTTACTTCACCTAAACCATCAATTGGTTCTCCTAATACGTTGAACATTCTACCAAGAACTTCATCACCTACAGGAACCATGATTGCATTCTTTGTATCAACACATTCCATACCACGTTTTAAGCCGTCCGTAGAACTCATGGCAATACATCTTACAATATCATCACCAATGTGTTGTGCTACTTCACATACCATTTCACCACCGTCAGATGTTTTAATCTTTATCGCATTACGAATAGATGGTAAATTCTCAGGCGTAAAACGAATATCGATTACCGGTCCGATAACCTGTATAATTTTCCCTGTTTCATTCATACTGGTTCCTCCTATACAGCACTTGAACCGCCAACAATTTCCGTAATTTCTTGCGTAATTGAGGCCTGACGTGCTTTGTTATATTCAAGCAATAATTCTTCTGACAATTCATCTGCGTTATCTGTAGCAGTCTTCATTGCCATGCGTCGACTTCCTTGTTCACTAACACCTGATTCCATCCAATCAGAATATGCCGCATTAGAAATCATCATTGGTACTAAATGATCAAGAATTGTTTCAGGATCAGGTTCAAATAATGTTTCGATATGCTCTTTTTCTTCTTTCTTTTCTGTTGAAACTTTAAATGGTAATAAAGTATCAACACTAGCATCAAATGTCATTGTATTAACAAATCTTGTATAGATAAGCTCAACGCCACCTATTTCTTTGTTTATGTATTTTCTTACACCACTTTCGATGATTTCTTTTAACTCTTGAAATGTAAGTGAATCTGTTGAAATCACTTCATCATTCGCTAATACATAATCTTCTTTAAGTGATGCATATAAGGAAGTACCTATTACATAAAGTTCATCGTCTTGAGAAACGACTTCCTTTACTTTCTTTAGAACATTTTGGTTATAACCACCACATAGTCCTAAATCACTACAGAATACAACAACTAGTTTCTTACTAATTCCATTAGGAACTAATAATGGATTATCTAGTTCTTGGCTATTCTGTACAATATCTTTAACTGTTTCTTCTAACTTCTTGGCATAAACACGATTACTTTCCATCTTATTACGCATACGGAATAATTTAGCATTCGCAATCATTTCCATTGCTTTGGTAATCTTTCGTGTCGAATTAACAGATTTTATACGAGAACGTAAAGCCTGTTTTGATTCTGCCATAAACTATGCTCCTTTAACTAATTTAAAGTGATCTAAAGCTTTTTGCATTGCGTCTTTTAATGCATTCTTTAATTCATCATCTAAATCTTTTTTCTCTTCAATCTGTTGAATTAAATCACTATGATTGTCTTTAAAATATTGTTGCATAGATTTTTCGAATGCTCGAACATCCTCTACTTCTACAGTATCAAAGTATCCTTCTTTCATAGCAAACATAGATAATACTTGTTCAGCCATTGTCATAGGTTGATATTGTGGTTGTTTGAGTAGTTCTGTTAGTTTAGAACCATGACTGATAATTTTCTTAGTACTTGCATCAAGATCTGATCCAAATTGGGAGAAAGTTAACATTTCATGGTATTGTGCTAATTCAAGTTTTAAGCTTGATGATACTTTCTTCATCGCTTTTGTTTGTGCAGAAGAACCTACACGGCTTACAGATAAACCTGAATCTACTGCCGGTCTAACACCACTAGCAAATAAGTCTGTTTGTAAGAATATCTGACCATCTGTAATAGAAATTACGTTTGTAGGAATATAAGCTGAGATATCACCAGCTTGTGTTTCGATAATAGGTAATGCGGTTAATGAACCACCACCTAGTTCATCAGATAACTTAGCTGCTCTTTCTAATAATCTAGAATGTAAATAGAAGACATCACCTGGATAAGCTTCACGTCCTGGAGGACGACGAAGTAATAATGACATTGTTCTATATGCAACAGCATGTTTACTTAAATCATCATAAACGATTAGAACATCTTTACCTTGTTCCATCCATTCTTCACCAATAGCACATCCAGCATATGGAGCGATGTATTGTAATGGTGCGGATTCACTAGCAGAAGCATCTACTACTGTTGTATATTCCATTGCACCATTTTCTTTTAGTTTTTGTACTAAACGAGCAACAGTACTTTCTTTTTGTCCAATTGCTACATAGATACAATTTACATTCTTACCTTTTTGGTTGATGATTGTATCGATTGCAATCGCTGTTTTACCTGTTTCTCTATCACCGATAATTAACTCACGTTGGCCTTTACCAATAGGAATCATTGTATCGATTACTTTTAAACCAGTCATCAAAGGTTGATAAACTGAACGTCTTGTCATAACACCAGGTGCTACACGTTCTACAGGTCTAGTTTTATCTGTCTTAATTTCACCTTTACCATCGATTGGTTGTCCTAAGGCATTTACAACCCTACCTAACATCGCGTCACCTACTGGAACTTCCGCAATTCTTCCAGTACGACGTACTTCATCACCTTCATGGATATATGTATCACTACCTAGTAATACAGCACCAATATGATCTTCTTCAAGATTTAAAACCATACCCATTACACCATGAGGGAATTCTAATAGTTCTGATGACATTGCTTGATCAATACCTTGTACCATCGCAATACCATCACCTACACTGATAACATAACCTACATCATCAGAATGAATTTCTTGCCCATAGTTTTTGATTTGGTCTTTAATAAGAGCACTAATCTCTTCAGGCCTTAATTCTTTCATGCAAGACCTCCTTTCAATAACGATTCTTTTAATGAATCGATTTGTTTTTTCATAGAAACATCTGTAATTTGATTTTCCATTACAACTTTAATTCCAGCAATTAAACTAGAATCAATCTTGTTTTCTATTTCTATTGAGCAATTATTTTTCTTTTCTAGTGTTTCTTGAATTCGTTTTACATCACTTACTTCAAGAGGTCTAGCAGAATAAACAATTGCTTTCTTTATTCCTAGTTCATCACTAATTTTCTCAATATATACTTTTAGAATTTCTCGTACATAACTAATACGATCTTTATCTACAAGTAATTCTAAAAAGTGTAATAAATCTTGATCAATTTGATTTCCAAATACTTTGATAATGAAGTCTTTCTTTTCTTCATTTGTGATTTTTACAGCACGAAAAAAGATAGTTAAGTCTTCATTTTCTTCGAATACTTTTAGAATTTGTTCCGCTTCACTTTTTTTGTTTGCTAAATCATTTGATTCTTTTGCAAGCAAAAATAGAGCTTCACCATAACGATCTGCAACTTCACTCTTCATTGCCTACCGCTTCCTTTACAAAAGCATCTACTGCTTCTTTATCCATTTGTTCATTGCTCTTAGAACCTATTAATTTTTCAGCAGCAGCTAATGCAACATAAACCATTTCTTTTTGCATTGACTCTACCATTTCTACTTTTTCTTTATTAATACGTTCTTGTGCTTTCAACATCGTATTTTCTGCTTCTTTTTCTGCTTGAGCTAAAATCGCATCTTTTTCTTGTTTTGCTTCTTTGACAGCAGCTTCAACAATCATTTGTGATTTATTGCTAGCTTCTGCTAATTCTTGTTCTGCTTTTTTTCTATCTTCATTAGCCGCATTTTTTAAAGCTTCACTTTCTTCTAAATCACTTTGCATCTTGTCAGCACGTTTACCTAAATAGTTCTGTACTGATTTCCACAAATATTTTTTCATTAAAAGAAATAATACTAATGTACTGCATAATTGAACAACCACGGTTATAGGATTTGGAAATAATTGACCTAAAATGTCAACATCTATCATGGTTACCCCTTACTTACTCATTAATAAACGAAGATTAAAAGAATAGCTACTAATAATCCATAAATTGCACAAGTTTCTGATAAGGCAATACCTAGAATCATTGTACTTCTGATCTTAGATTCTGCTTCTGGGTTTTTACCAATCGCATCACATGCATGTGCAGCAACAGTACCTTCACCTAAACCTGTCATAAAACCTGTTAATACGGCAATACCAGCACCAATTGCAATCAAACCTCTATTAATATCCATAATTTAAACAAAGCCTCCTTTATGCTTTCTTTATTTCATCAGGCATATCATTCCCGATTAAAACCACTGTTAATGTAACAAATACTAATGTCTGGATAAATCCAGCAAATAAATCAAAATATAAATGTAATATTGGAGCAATTACAGGACCCATAAAGTTAAATACATTTCCTGATACTGTAGTAAATAAGCCAACAATTGAATTACTTAATACTTGTGCTCCTGAGTAAACTAAACTCATCATAATACTTCCACAGATGATATTACCAAATAGACGTAATGACATAGATACCATTGTGGAGAACTTACCAATAATATTCATTGGTAACATTACTGGTATTGGTTCAATAAAACTGTGAAACCAAGCAGCTACACCACTATACTTAAATTCTGTTGCTTGGATTAATACCCAAGTAATAAAAGCAAGTAGTAATGTAACGCTGAAATTTGCTGTAGGTGATGATAAACCAAATAACGAACAAGTATTACTCATAAAGATATATACCCATAAAACTAAGATATATGGCGTTAACTTTTTCGCATTTTCTTTACCAGTATTTGTTGTGACAGTATTTGATACCATCTCTACACCTGTTAATACAGCCGCATAGATTCCTTTTGGTTTTTCCAAAGGATTTAAACCATCAATCTTCTTTGATAGTACAACAATTGCTATACCAATAATGATTGTTAATAGCACAATTGTATATACATCACTTTGTATAACCATTCTCTCACCCCTTACTCACTATTGTCTGTAACACAATAGCCCATTTAATAGACATGATTCCTAACGCACTTGCAATAACATTAAGATAAGCTTGATTCTTCGCACATATAATCAATGTAACAGCCATAATCAAGTAATTTATTGCAAAGTGTGATGTTCCTGTCCTTTTCCCTGCAACTTTTGTATCCAATACATCATTCCAAAATGAATTATTTCTATGATATAGGAATACAGAGACAAGTGCTCCTAGGATAAATCCAGTTGTCCATCGAAAATCCACTAATGTAAGAATAACACTAACACCTAATTCTATACAATATATAATCCAACCAACTTTATTCATGGGTAACACCTTTTTCATTTTACAAACATTCAATACAAATGTAATGGATAAAACTTTGAATTTGTCTAAATTCCATCATCAATACAACCTAAAATCTCTAAAATGCGATTCAAGTCTTTTGTATCATGATAAGAAATTGTTAATTGTTTCTTTCCAATTTGTACTTGAGAACTTAATTTCTCACTTAAGCGATGTTCTAAATCTAATACAATTGGATCCTTTTCTGGTTTTACTTTCTTTTTATCTTCTGCCTGTCCATTTAATTCTTTTACATATTTTTCTACTTCACGAACAGACATCTTTTCTTTCATCACATGGATTGCCGCATCATACATCTTATCTTCATCTTTTAATGCTAGAAGAGGACGTACATGGCCCATCGTTAATTTCTTTTCACTAACTAACTTTTGTACATCTTGAGGTAATTTCAATAGACGTAACATATTGGCACAATATTCTCTAGACTTACCAACACGTTCTGCTAGTTTTTCTTGTGTATAACCAAGTCTTTTAATCAAGCTATCATATGCGGCAGCTTCTTCAATTGCGTTTAAGTTTTCACGTTGAACATTTTCTAGAATAGAAATTTCCATCATTTCTTCATCTGTAAATTCAACAGAAATTGCTGGAACAACACTTAGTCCTGCTAGTTTTGCGGCACGTAATCTTCTTTCACCAGCAATTAACTCATAGCCTTTTGCTTGACTCTTACGAACAAGTAATGGTGTAAAAATGCCATGAATACGAATAGAATCTGCTAAATCTTGTAAAGCTTTTTCATCAAATTCTTTACGTGGTTGATATGGATTAGCACGAATCTCATCAACAGCGATTTCTATTTCTTTTCTACCTGGGACTTCTTTTCCATTGTTTTGAATGTCATCAAGAAATTGTTCTACGTTTGATCCAAAAATAGAATCTAATCCTTTACCTAATCCTTTTCTTGATTTGTCAGCCATTAGCGACCTCCTTTTTCATTCTGCATTAAAACTTCTTTTACAATTGCAGCATATGCTTTAGCACCTTCAGATTTAGTATCATATTCAAATATTGATTCTTCTCTACTTGGTGCTTCAGATAATCTTACATTTCTAGGAATATAACCACGGTATACTTTTTCTTTAAAATATTTTCTTACTTCTTGTTGTACTTCTACAGATAACTTTGTACGTACATCAAACATCGTAAGTAATACACCTTCAATCGATAATCTAGGATTCCATAACTTTTGTACTAAACGAATTGTACTTAATAATTGTGTTAATCCTTCTAGTGCAAAGTATTCACATTGTACTGGTATCATTACTGAATCAGCTGCTGTTAAAGCATTTGTATTTAATAAACCAAGTGATGGTGGACAATCGATAATGATGTAATCATAATTGTCTCTTGCTTTATCAAGTTGTGTTTTTAATAATCTTTCTCTACCAATTTCATATGAATTACTAGCAATTTCTACATCTGCACCAGATAAGTTAATTGTTGCTGGAAGAATATCTAAAGGTGGCATATCTAAATGCACAACACAATCCTTTACTTCTTCATCTCCCATAAGTACTTCATATACACTTTTATTACGATCGAAACCTACTCGATTTGTTCCGATACCATGAGTCGCATTACCTTGTGGATCAAAGTCTACAAGTAGTACTTTTCTATTTGCATATGCTAAACCAGCACTCAAATTGATGCTAGTTGTTGTTTTTCCTACGCCACCCTTCTGGTTAGCGACTGCTATAATTTTACCCATAACTCTAATCCTCTATCATTTAGGAAAACGGATGATGATTTTTACATCTGTATCAGATTCCTGTAATTCCGATACCACATCGATTCCTAACCCCTTTACCATTTGTATACTTTCATTAATTGTATTTATGCCAAGTTGCATATTACGACTAAATCCCTTAGTCTTTTGTTTCTTTTGTTTCTTTGTTGGAAGTGATAATTTTTCTACATACGCATCCGTTTGGCGAACATTCATTTCTTCTTTAACAATATGATGATATGCATCTACTCGTTTATCTTCTGGTAAGCGCAACAAAGAACGTGCATGTCTTTCTGTAATTTTCTTTTCTAAGACACCTGTTTGCACTTCTTCTGGTAAGTTTAACAATCTAATTTTATTGGCTACAGAAGATTGACTTTTTCCTACCTTCTGGGCTACTTGTTCTTGTGTCAAACCAGATTGTCGCATGATTAAGACATACGACTTCGCTTCTTCAATTGCGGTTAAATCTTCACGTTGAATATTTTCAACTAAAGCCATTTCTGCAGCTTGATTTTCACTTGGCGATAAAACATAACAAGATACTTTTTCATATCCTGCTTTCACACAAGCTCTATATCTTCTTTCACCAGCAATAATCTCATATTGACCATCTATTTCACGTACTGTAATTGGTTGAATTAAACCGTTTGTCTTAATTGATTCAGAAAGTTCACCAATCGCTTCTTCATCAAATTCTAATCTTGGTTGATATCTAGATGGTTTAATTTCATTTATATTGATTTCAACAACACTACCTGTATGGTCTTTATTTGAAGTTAAAATATTAAATAGACTCGCCATATGTCCCCCTCTATAAAGGCTTCTTCTTTATCTTCGCATATGCTCTAGGATATTGTTTTGGTGTTTCTTTTATTTTTTCACCAATTACAAATATTCTTTTCGAACCATCTAATAAAGCACTACTTTCAACAATTGGCTCACTTGCCCCTAACTCTTTAAATGCATGTTTTGCAAGTTTGGCCTCTTCTTCCCCTAAGCTTCCTTTCATACTGATGAATTTCCCATTTTGTTTTACAAAAGGAATGCATAGCTCTGCTAATACTTGTAAGTTTGCGACTGCTCTAGCCGTAACTACATCATACATTTCCCGGTAAATAGAAACACATTCTTCCGCTCTTTGATTGATAATTTCTACATTATTTAAAGATAATTCTCTCTTTACTGTTTCTAAAAAAGTACATCTTTTCCCTGTTGGTTCAATTAAAGTTACTTGATATTCTGGTTTAGCTATTGCGATGACCATTCCTGGAAATCCTGCACCTGTACCAATATCTGCTAATGTAATGCACTCACCAACATAATTTAATAATAACAATGAGTCAAAAAAATGTTTTTCAATTACTTCTTCTTTTTCGACAATCGCTGTTAAGTTCATCTTTTCATTCCACTCTTTGAGTAAATCAGCATACTTGTCAAATTGATTTATCATATCGTCATTCAAAATAATTCCATATTTGGATGATTCTTGTTTTAATTCTTCAAAATTCATAATTTATTACACTTTCGCTAATCTATTCTAACATGGAAAAAGGCAGAAAAAAGACTTGCATAATATTTATTTTGTGCATTTATTGTGGAAAACTAATTTATCCACAATTTTCTTATGCAAGTCTCATTAAATCTTCTTGTATTTTTAACTAATGTTGTGAACCGTCTGTATTAATTTTTGTAATAAAGTCAGCGTAAGGAAGTGTTTCAATCCACTCACAGAAAGCACGCCATTCAGGTAAGCGATGTGTTCTTCTTTGGAAGTAGATTGTTTTTAATTGTCTATAATTCGTTGTCATACGTGCTGTAAGTTTAAAACCAGCAGGATTAGAATATAGAATCTCTAAATATTTTTGATTTGATAAATCATTTAATGTAGATACATCTTTTCCTTCCGCAATTAATTTCTTAATATCCTCTTGTAAATCATTGTATTCTTTTGTCTTTTCTTTCATGATTTCAATGATTCTAGGATCTGTATAAGAAATATATGCATCATCTAGATTGAATTTCGTAATACGATGCATTGTGGATTGTGAACTAACAAAATCTAAGAAATGATAACGTTCAGCTTCTACCCACACTTTATTAGAGAAAGTAAGATCAAATTGTACAACAATTCCATTTAAGAAATTATCATGACCACTTCCTGCAGGAGAGCTAGCTAAACGATATGTTGTTTTTGTGATTTCTGTTGTGATTTTGTCTAAATCAGTTGCCATAGAATACTTAGCACCTTTAACTGATTCTTCTAATCCATATATATTTACATTAGATACTACATCTTCAAATCTCATATCTTTTTTCTTCCTTTCCCTTGTTTTATCGCAATGGCAAGTACTGCAATATCAGCTGGATTTACACCTGAAATTCTTGATGCTTGTCCCATTGTCATTGGTTGATATTGTTTTAATTTTTGTCTTCCTTCTAGTGATAAGTTATCCACTTCATCATAGTTGAAGTCTAAGCCAAGTTTTTCTTCTTCCATTGCCGCAAGTTTATCCGCTTCTCTTCTTGCTTTAGCAATATATCCTTCATATTTGATATCAATATCACACTTACTAGCAATTTCATCATCTACTTCTTCATTTAAACATTCTGCCAATTCTTTTGTTGTAACGCCTGGTCTTTTTAGTAAATCAATACCATTAATTCCAATATGTTCACTAGTTTCATAACCAAGTGTTTTTAGATAAGGTTGTAAGCGTTCATCATCTAAAACATAAGAAGTACTTGATAGTTTGTCTTTTTCAGCTTGTACTTTCTCCATAAAAGATAAGTATCTAGCATAATGTTCATCTGTTACTAGACCTACTTTTCTACCTGTTTCGATTAGTCTTTCTTCAGCATTATCATGTCTTAAAAGTAAACGATATTCTGCACGTGATGTTAATAAACGATAAGGTTCTTTCGTTCCTTTTGTCGTTAAGTCATCAACTAAGACACCAATATAAGCTTCATCACGTTTAAATACGATTGGTTCTTCACCTCTTAGTTTTTGTACAGCATTAATACCAGCAAGTAATCCTTGACCAGCTGCTTCTTCATATCCACTAGTGCCATTTACTTGTCCTGCAGTGAATAAGTTTTCGATAATCTTTGACTCAAATGAAGGTTTCATTTGTATTGGATCAATCGCATCATATTCGATTGCATATGCATATTTCTTAATAATGCAATGTTCAAAACCAGGTAAAGTATGTGTCATCTTTTCTTGTATATCACGAGGTAAAGATGTTGAAAATCCTTGAACATATGTTGTGTCCATGGATAAGCTCTCTGGTTCTAAGAATAATAAATGACGTGGTTTATCTTTAAAACGAACTAGTTTATCTTCGATACTTGGACAATATCTAGGACCTACTCCTTTTACTACACCTGAATACATCGAACTCTTATTTAAGTTACTTAAGATAATTTCATGTGTTTCACTTGTTGTATGAGTTAAGTAACAAGGAACTTGTGATTCATACGAGCGAATCTTATCTGTCATCATACTAAAATGGATGAACCCTTTTGTGCCTGGTTCTAATTCTGTTTTAGAAAAATCAATAGAACTTGTAAGTACTCTAGGTGGTGTACCTGTCTTTAATCTAAATGTTCTAATACCTACATTTCTTAAAGAAGCACTAAGCTTATCTGTTGTCTTTTCTAAATCAGGACCGCCTGGTGTTACTTCACTACTAATCATATTTACACCAGCCATATATGTACCAGTTGTTAGTATCACAATTTCACTAGAAATAAAGCTACCGTCTTTTAAAGTGATACCTTTAACTTTGTTATGTTCTGTAACAAGTTCAATAGCCATGTCTTCTTTAACCGTAAGATTAGGCTCATGCAAGCATGTTTCTTGCATACGTTTGCTATATTCTAATTTATCAGATTGAACACGTAACGCTCTAACGCCTGGTCCTTTAGCACTATTCAGCATCTTAAATTGTAATGCTGTAGCATCAGCACATTTACCCATTTCGCCACCTAGTGCATCAATTTCACGTACCACTATACCCTTAGCTGGTCCACCAACAGATGGATTACAAGGCATCTTACCAATACCTGAAATGCTTAGCGTTAATAGCATTGTTTTTTGTTTTAATCTTGCACAAGCTAATGCGGCTTCTATTCCTGCATGTCCTGCACCTATTACTATTACATCATAATCTCTCATTGTTTATTTCTTCCTGTAAATGATTTATATCCTCTTCATTGTTCATTGTAACTATCTTAAATGAACATGATTGAATTGGAATTCCTTCTTTTTTTATATAGTACTTGTATAGTGCCATTCTACCAATAAGAGATACCTTTCTCTCATTTCTATTTCTACTAGAATAAATAAATGGCAATGCAATTATGATATTCCCATCAATATTTGTAAATACATCTGTTTGACTACTGATGATATATTCAAATGTTTTTTCTTTTGTAAACATGGACATGAGCTTAATTGCTTTTTTTCTTTCACTTTCTGTCCACTCTGTTTTACCTAATAATTTAGAAATGCCATATAAGCCTTGTCGTATTTCATCACGAATAAATAAATCTTCTGTTTCTTTTGACCAAGCAGCACTCCATAAATCAATACCTTTGTCTTCTGCTTTTCTTAAAATACGGATTGTTACTTCAGGATCATTTTTATCGATATAACAATAACTTTCTAATTTACTCGATAACTCTAGGCCTACTTCTTCAGGAAATACTGGTTCATTAAAAAACACAACATCCTTTAAAAATAGACAATCCATTTTCTTAGGCAATTCTTTATCACGTCCTGCTTTTTCTATCGCTTCCGTTAATTTATCGATGCTATCATAGCCATTTGATGTGTTATATTTCTTCCACATTTCTTGAATAGACATACGTTTAGAAAACACAAAATGAGCGTATCCAGCAAATGCTTTTTTGTTAGAAAAAGGAACTTTCGTATAGAAGAACAATAAATCTCCTGCATGAAAGTTAGTAAAATTCTTCTGACTTGATAAACGCCAGAAATTAATTTCCTTATTTCCACATAATCGATGATATTCAATCATCTCTTCATCTGCTACATACGCTATTGATCCCATGATTACCTACCTAAAATATTCCGTAACTATTTCCTTGATCATCTATTCCCATTCCTATTGCGGCCGGTACTTTAGGAAGTCCAGGCATAGTTAAAACATTACCTGTATAAACTACGATAAATCCTGCACCTTTAGAAATGTTGATATCTCTTACATGAATTGTAAAATCTGTTGGAGCACCTTTAATCTTGTCATCATCAGTTAATGAATTTGGTGTTTTAGCCATGCATATTGGTAACTTATCCCAACCATTTTTTACATATAAATCTATTTTATTTTTTGCTACATCACTATATTCGACAGAACCTGCTCCATATACAGTATGAGCAATGGTATAAATCTTATTTTCAATGGTGTCATTTTCATCATAAAGGAATTTAAAGTTAGATTCTTGTTCTACTAGAGAGACAACTTTTTCAGCTAAATCTGTAACTCCTTTACCACCTTTACCCCATCCTTCACATAGTGAAACTGGATGATTGTTTTCATTACACCAATTTAATAATGCGTCTATTTCATTTTTTGTATCACTACTAAATTTATTAATCGCAACAATATAAGGAAGACCAAATGCTTTCATTGAAGCAATATGCTTACTTAAATTTGCACATCCCTTAAGCATAGCTTCTACATTTTCTTCTTCTAAATTAGTTTCTACGCCACCATGCATTTTTAATGCTCGAATTGTAGCGACAATCACTACTGCATTAGGTTTTAAATTGGCTTTTCTGCATTTAATATCTAAGAATTTTTCAGCACCTAAATCTGCTCCAAATCCTGCTTCAGTCACTACATAATCAGCAAGTTTTAATGCCATCTTAGTCGCAATAACAGAATTACAACCATGAGCGATATTTGCAAAAGGTCCACCATGAATTAATACTGGTGTATGCTCTAACGTTTGTACTAAGTTTGGTTTTATCGCTTCTTTCATGACTACAGCTACAGCACCATCTACTTGTAAGTCTTTTACTGTAACTGGTTTATCATCATATGTATAGGCAACGATACATTTACCAATCTTTTCTTTAAAATCATTTAAATCATTTGCTAAGCAAAGAACAGCCATAACTTCTGTTGCAACAGTAATCACAAAGCCATCTTTTCTTTCGACACCATTAGATTTTTTATCTTGAGCAATCGTTATACTTCTTAAAGTACGATCGTTCATATCTAAACATCTTTTCCATATAACTTTTGTTGGATCAATATTTAAAGGATTCCCTTGATAAATAGAGTTATCTAGCACTGCAGAAATTAAGTTATTCGCTGTGGTAATCGCATGCATATCTCCAGTAAAATGAAGGTTTATTTCTTCCATTGGAACAACTTGGGCATATCCTCCACCTGTAGCTCCACCTTTCAAACCAAATACTGGTCCTAATGAAGGTTCTCTTAAACAAGCCATAACATTTTTATGAATCGTAGCTAATCCATCCGCAAGTCCAATTGTTGTTGTAGACTTTCCCTCACCTGCTTTAGTTGGATTAATCGCAGTAACTAGGATTAACTTACCATCTTGTTTCTCTTTGATTTCATCATAAATAGATAAAGATATTTTTGCTTTATCTTTACCATATTGTTCTAAGTATTTGTCGTTAATACCTGCTTTTTCTGCTATTTTTGTGATAGGTAGTAAAGTAGCTGCTTGTGCTATTTCTAAATCCTTGTTCATCCTTACACCTTCCTTCGATTTTCTAATGCATGTGTCAAAGTCAATTCATCCGCATAATCTAATAGTCCACCTGATGGTAAACCATGAGCAATTCTTGTGACTAATAAATCAGGATACTTATCCGCTAATAATTTAGATAAATATAGTGATGTTGTTTCACCATCTAATGTCGCACTAGTCGCAATAATAATTTCTTTTGCCTCTTTTGCGCGTTCTATTAAGCTTTCTATATTTAAATCTTCAGGCATAATCCCTTTTGTTGGAGAAATTAATCCATTTAAGACATGATATACGCCATGGTATTCATTCGTTCTTTCCATAGCCATTACATCTTTTGCGGATTGAACGACAAAAATTTGTTTATCATCTCTAGTAGAATCTAAACAAATTGGGCACTTCTCTTCTTCACTTAAGTTTCCACAAACACTACAATGATGAAGCTTATTTTTTACATCTAATAATGATGTAGCAAACAGTTCAACATCACTTTGATCTGCTTCTGTAATCAGAAGTGCATATCGTTCTGCTGTTTTTTCTCCAACTCCTGGTAGCATCCTAAAGCTATCAATTAAGTTTTGTAAACTTTTTGGATACATTTTACATTCCTGGCATTCTTACGCCTTGAGTAATTGCTCCTAATTTTTCTTCATGGTCTTTTCTTGCTTTACCTAAAGCATCATTACAAGCAATTAGTAACATATCTTGTAGCATATCTTTGTTTTCTTTATCCATTAGTTCATCACTAATTGTGATTTCTTGAATTTCATTTTTACCATTCACTTTAACAGATACGCCTTCACTACCACCTGTAGCTCCTTCGTAAATTGTGGCATTTAGTTCTTCTTCAACCTTAGCCATCTTTCTTTGCATTTGTTGTGCTTGTTGCATTAATCTTTGTAAATCCATCTTTTTACTCGTACACCTGTAAATCTTCACCAAACATATTTCTTAGTTTAGTTTCTGTATCAGGTGTGTCTCCTTTCTCTTCTTTTTTTTCTTCTAATTTATATCTTTCTACTTTCAAAGCAGCAGGAAGTGAATTTGTTTTTCTCTTTTCAACAAATTGATTTACCGCATCCGTATAATTCTTTTCTAATACAATATACGGAACTTTATCGATTCCAGCTTCTTTTAAGAAGAAGTAAAACTCTTTATTCATCGTCTTTTCGTTTAATGTATTGACGACAGCTTGCATCGATGAACTAAATAAAATACAGTCTTTACCACTTGCGACAAGTTTTAATTGTCTTAGTGATGCAATATATTTATTCATCATTACAGAATTCATCAAACCACTTAAGATATTTGAATCTTCCGCTTTAGCATCTTTATTACATTGCACTAAAATTCCTAGTAGCATGTCTTGTGTTACGACAATTTCATCTATTTTTTGAACAATAACTGGTTCTTCTTCAACTAGTTCTTCTGTTTCAATAGTAGGTGCTTCTACAACTTCTTTTTTCTTTGTAGAAACCTTAGTTTTACTAGTAGTATTCGATTCTTTTTGAATGTCATT
Source organism: bacterium (assembly GCA_963605225.1). GTDB lineage: Bacteria > Bacillota_I > Bacilli_A > Erysipelotrichales > Erysipelotrichaceae > Bulleidia. Next base: position 3,506 of record CAVCUC010000016.1, on the reverse strand, counting down.
CATGCATGTAATTTTCAAGCAAGCAATCTCAAACACATTTGTAACAGATTGTGCACTTCGATACATTTCTAATGCTTTCATGAATTGATCAATCATCTCAAACGGTTGTTCAATCATATCAATTGCTTTCTTTGCGTCTTCTGCATTTAAGATTCTAAGTAATCCTTCTTTATTTGTTTTTTGATAAATTACTGATTCTTTGATAATAGATACTAGTTCTGATGTTAATCGTTTGAAATCAATTCCTTTTTCTTCAAACATTTCAATATGTTCTAATATAAATGGAATGTCTTTTTCATGTAGTGCATTCAAGAAATTTATTTTTTCTGTTGTGCTTGTTAATCCATATATTTCATCAATCGCATCATCTGTGATATTTCCAGAAGTATAAGCAATTGCTTGTTCTAGCATACTTAATGAATCACGCATACCGCCATCAGCTAATATCGCTAGTTTCTCGGCAGCAGTTTCTTCTAGTATGACATTTTCACTCTTAGCTACATATAACAAATGATTTTTGATATCTTCATTTTTAATTTTACTAAAATCAAATCTTTGGCATCTCGAAATAATTGTTGGTAACAATTTTTGTGGATCAGTTGTCGCTAAGATGAATATAACATGTTCTGGTGGTTCTTCTAGTGTTTTTAGTAACGCACTAGCTGCAGATGAAGATAATTGGTGAACCTCATCCACAATGTATACTTTATGTAGTCCCATCATTGGAGATAATCTCGCTCTTTCAATCAAATCACGGATATCTTCAACATGCGTTTCATTTGCAGCATTAATTTCAATAATATCAGGATGTGTACCATTTGCAGCAGCTAGGCAGTTTGCACATTTACCACATGGAGCATCTTCTTTATTTTCACAATTTACAGCTCTTGCCAAAAGTCTAGCCATTGACGTTTTTCCAGTTCCTCTAGGTCCACAGAACAAATATGCATGGCCAACTTTTTCTTCTTTAACTGCATTTTTAATAGAGCGAACAACATATTGTTGTCCTACAACTTCATCAAAAGTTTGTGATCTATATTTTTGATATAAAGCTTCTTTTTGCATAGATTCCTCGCTTTCAATTATTATAGCAAATTATCCTTAATCTAATATAGAAAAGTCGCATTATGCATAATAAAACTCAGTACATAAGCATTATTTATTTGTACTGAGTCGTTTCTTTTCTTCTCTTTTCTTTTTAAAGAAATCTTTCAAAAGTTGTGAACATTCTTCTTTCAATATATATGGTGTTAGTTCAGGATAATGATTCAATCTTTTTATTTCTTTAAATTGAATCACGCTTTCCACTGCCCCACCTTTAGGATCGTTTGTTCCATAATATATATGTCTAACACGTGATAAAACACATGCGCCCATACACATCATACAAGGTTCCAAAGTTACATATAAATCACAATCTTTTAAATACCATGTTCCAAGTTTTTTACTAGCCTTTTGGATTGCTAGTATTTCAGCGTGATATGTTGCTTGGTTATCTCTTTCTTTCAAATTATGTGCTTTAGCAATAACTTTATCATCTTTCACAATTACAGCACCAATTGGAACTTCATCCATTTGTTCCGCTTTAATCGCTTCTTTTATTGCTAAACGCATATATTTTTCGTGTAGTTCTTTTTCTTCCATATATAAATAAAAAGGCACACGCGATCAGAGGCTCGTATGGCTGCTACCTTCCGGTCCTGACCAGGTTAGAAACATGACTGCTGTGCCTCAACTATTATACTTGCTATTTAGATTTTACACAACTGTAGTTTTTCTTTGCTAAAATATCAAATTGTTTCACGTGAAACAATTAGCCTTCACCCCTATAAAAATTCAGGTGTAATTATATAAAATAACTCCTTATTCCTTTAGTATTTTCATTATTCGCAGTGTGGTAAGACCACTTATATAAAACTTTACAGTTTTAGCTTTTTTCTTCATTTATAGTGCTATCTAGCAAAAAATAATTTTACATTTTATTCCATCTTCATAGATTAGATCAAAATACTTTATAGCAAGTCTCCATCCGTATTCATATCGCTCCTATACTTTGCTCAAAATTTTATATAGATTTTTGTAATTACTTTTCACATACAACCTCCATATAACCATTATTTCATGTACATTGAGCAATCAAAACCATTTATACATTCATTATTTTTCATTTTAACAAACGGTTTTTCACCCAATTGAATCTTATATGGTTCTTTATATTCTCTCAAAGTTTAATCTCTAGTATCTATTTTTATTCAATTTGTTTCACGTGAAACAATATAAAAGGATATCCTTTTGAGATATCCTTAATGAACTAGAACTTTTTCTTCTTTTCTGGAACAGGAATAACTTCCATACCACCCATATAAGGTCTTAATGGTTCTGGAATACGAATTGTTCCGTCTGCGTTTAAGTTATTTTCAACAAATGCAATTAACATTCTTGGCGGAGCAACAACAGTATTGTTTAATGTATGAGCGAAATAGTTTCCTTTTTCGCCTTTTACACGAATGCCAAGTCTACGTGCTTGTGCATCACCTAAATTTGAACAAGATCCAACTTCAAAGTATTTCTTTTGACGAGGAGACCAAGCTTCAACGTCACAGCTCTTTACTTTTAAGTCAGCTAAGTCACCAGAACAACATTCAAGTGTTCTTACTGGAATATCTAGAGATCTGAAGAAATCTACAGAATTCTTCCATAATTGGTCATACCAGTATTTAGAATCTTCAGGTTCACAAACTACAACCATTTCTTGTTTTTCAAATTGGTGTACTCTATATAGCCCTCTTTCTTCGATACCATGTGCACCAACTTCTTTTCTAAAGCATGGAGAATAAGAAGTTAATGTGTATGGTAAATCTTCTTTCTTAAGAATTTGGCCAATGAATCTACCTACCATTGAGTGTTCAGAAGTACCAATTAAATATAAGTCTTCCCCTTCAATCTTATACATCATGTTTTGCATTTCAGCGAAAGACATAACTCCACTAACTACATCGCCATGAATCATGAATGGTGGAATGAAATAAGTAAATCCACGATCAATCATGAAGTCTCTAGCATAAGATAAAATAGCAGATTGAAGTCTAGCAATATTACCTTTTAAATAATAGAAACCATTTCCTGAAGTTTTACCAGCAGAATCAATATCTAAACCATCTAATTTTTCTAAAATATCTGTATGATATGGAACTTCAAATTCAGGAACAACTGGTTCGCCATATTTTTCGATTTCAACATTTTCAGAATCATCTTTACCAATAGGAACTGATGGGTCAATGATGTTTGGAATGACATACATTCTCTTTTTAATTTCTTCAGCTAGTTCTGCTTCTTTTGTTTCAAGAGCTGTCATTTCATCGCCCATCTCTTTAACTTTATTCTTAGCAGCTTCCGCTTCTTCTTTTTTACCATCACGCATCAATAAACCAATTTCTTTAGAAATTCTGTTTCTTTCAGCACGTAATGCGTCACCTTTTCCTTTAGCATCTCTTACTTCTTTGTCT
>CAVCUC010000015.1:0-38567 GCA_963605225.1 bacterium | reverse complement strand
GTTCGGGACTTGCACCCGTTAGAGCGCGCCCATGGCGCGCAAACTCAAAAAAGAAGAGATTTTTTTCTCCTCTTTTCTAGTAAATTTAGTTGTATGTTCTTACTGGTAAAACAAGTTGTAAGATGCTTGTATCTTCACTGTCATTTGTAAGAATAAATGGTCTCATTGAACCAGTGAATTGAATTTTAACATTTACTGTATTTAATGCTTTAGCCGCATCCATTACATAATTACCAGAGAAGCTAATATCTAATGGTTCACCTTCATAGCTAACAGCGTTTAATGTATCGTTATATTCACCAATTTCTTGTGATTTATTTGTAAGACTAATATCATCTTTGTTATTAATTTGTAGTCTATTGATTGTCATCTTTTCTGTTTTCATGAACATATTACGGTCAATAGCACTAATTAAATCTTGTCTATTAATAACTAATGTATAAGTAAATTCTTTAGGGATAAGTCTTTCTGTTTCTGGGAATCCACCTTCTAGTAATCTAGATTGCATTAAGATTGTTCCATTGTTGAATTGAACTTTCTTTGTATCTAAAGAAATCTTTACTTCTTCATTTTCACTACCATAGATAGATTTAGCTTCATTTAATGTTTTAGCAGGAATTGTAACATTGAAGTTATCTGCTACTAAATCATATGTTTTCTTAGCTAGACGATAAGAGTCAGTAGCTGTAGCGATAATTTGACTACCTGTACTTTGAATATTTACACCAGTTAATACAGGTCTAGTTTCTTTAACGCTTGTCGCAAATGCTGTACTTTCAATAATTTCACTTAAATCACTAGATTGAATAGAGAAATTTGTTTGTGGTTCATTAAAATCAATTGATGGATAATCAGAAGCTTTATAACCATTGATCTTATATTCTGTTTTTAATGAAGAGAAACGAGTTAATGTTCCATCAATAATTTCTACATGAATATCATCAGAGTTTAGTTTAGAAGCAATTGTTAAGATATAACGTGAATCAATAACAACACTTCCTTCTTCTAGAACTGTTAGATTTAAATCTTCATCATTTGTATTAGATAAAGTCATACTGATAGAAATGTCACCATCACTACCTGTTAATTTAATTCCATCTGTACTAGCTTCAATTAATACACCACATAGAGATGGAACAGGTGAATTAGGAGAGATAGCACGACTAACGACTTGTAACGCATTGTAGAATTTTGTTTTTGAAATTTTGAAATTCATATGGGCTCCTTTTATATATAAATATATTTATTAATTACTATTAAGGGTGTGGATAATGTGGAAAACTTATTAAATATAGCTTTCTCATGCATTATTTTAACACTTTTTTGATGTGAATAAATTGTGTATAAGTGTTGAGAACTATGAGTTAAGTAGATTTTCAATATCGTTAATAGCTGCTTGGAATGCAGGTTCTTTCTTCATTTGTTTTTCTACTTTAGTACAAGCACTGATAATCGTACTATGATCTCTTCCACCAAATTCATCACCAATCTTGATATAAGATAAATTTAATAGTTTTCGACATAAGTAAATCGATATATGTCTAGCATTCGCTATATTCTTAGTTCTTGTTTTACCGGTAATTTGTTGTTTTGTTAAGCCATAATAATCCGCAACACATTTAATGATTTTAGATGGAGATAAACCATCTTTATCACTTACAACAGCTTGATTTTTTAAGGCATTAACGACAGTTTCAAACTTAATACAGTTCTTATCTTTTTGAAACATGATGGCATAGAATAATACTCTATTCCACGCTCCTTCTAAGTCACGGATATTACCAGAAAAGTTAGATGCGATATAAGATAATCCTCTTTCATCTACTTCTTCGATATCATTACCACTATTCTTGATTTTCATACGTAGAATCGCTAAGGAAGTCTCAAATTCAGGGGAATCTATACCAACGCTTAATCCTTGGTTAAAACGGCTAATTAAACGTTCTTCTAGACCTCTAATTTCTCTTGGTAAGCGATCAGACGCAATACAGATTTGTTTACGATTGTTTACAAGTTCATTGTAGATAGAGAAGAATACTTCATGGGATTTTTCTTTACCTGCTAAGAATTGAATATCATCGACAAGTAGTACATCCATACTACACATAAACTGTTTGAATTCATCAATCTTATTGTTTTGAATTGCTTTAACAACTTTATCAACGAATTTTAAGGATTCAATATAATAAACATTACGGTCAGGATAATTTGTTTTTACGTAGTTCCCTATAGACATTAAAAGATGGGTTTTACCTAGTCCACTATTACCATAGATAAATAATGGATTGAAATAACGTCCTGGATTTAAGGCACAAGCTAAAGCAGCAGCTTGGCTTTCTTTATTACAATCACCTACAACGAAGTTATCAAATGTACGATCAGGTTGAATAGGCATACTACCAAATTCAGCGTCATTTTTTAATATATTGGATATTTCTTCAGCTGGTTTAGGTTTTGGTTTAGCATTCAGTTCTACTTCTAATAAAACATCAATTAAGATAGGACAATCTAATTCTAATATTTCTGTAAAACAAGAAGTAAGAGCTTCCTCAGACTTTGTAATAATTGATTTATTAATAATATTATCTGCAATGATGATTACCTTACAGCTATTTGTTGATTGGGTAATACTTTCAATATAACTTGTGGAAAAAAAAGTTTTGATTACTTCAGCAGATACATTTCCACTAGTTGTTAACGAATTTAAAACTTGTTGCCAAATACTAATATAGTATTGATCTTTTTTTATACTCATGTGAAGCCTCTAAATCTTTCTAAGCACTACTATTCTAAGCACAAAAAGTAGATTATTCCACAATAAAATTGTGGGTAAAAATTTTATCCACAATTGATAATAAGCGTATTTTATAGCATTTATAGAAGGTTTATCCACTTTTCCACAGTTTTCCACAAATTTAAAATGTTTATAAAAAGTGGATTATTTTACAACAGTGTGGAAAAGTGTTGATTTTGTGGAAAAATAAAATATTCAACAAGATAAGTTGAAAGTTATACACATTGAAATAGTGCGTCAATATGCGAAAAATAAGACTTTCCACAGAAATTAACATATGTGGAAAACTAATAACTTTTATATGTGTATAACGTGTTGATAAGTGGTGTGGAAATAGGGATAAATGGTTGATATAGTGGCAAAGTAATATAAAAAAAGACGTTTCCGTGTGGAAAACGTCAAATTGCTTCTAATGTATGGTTGATTGTATCTTGTATTAATATAAGTGAGATAATAGGTAGTCCTACGATTTGAAGGATAAGGAAGATAACAGAATAACTTCTATTTTGTCCCCGAATAACATCAGTTCTTTCCCCTATTTTATAAGACCAATAAATAGAATATAATCCAAAAGTAATAACTGTTAGGATAAATACAATTAAAGAACTAGGAGCTTTTTCATCACCTGATAGATAATTTACTTCTGTATTCAATTTATACTTCCAATAAATGAAATATATACCGAAAGTGATAATCGATAAGATAATGCATATTGGAATTGATCTTGATTTAATATTTCCAGCATCAATAATTGGTCTAGACGCAAATGTTTCTTTTTCTTCTAATGATGCACCACAATCTGGACAATAACGATCAACATTGCTAACAGGTTTTCCACAATTTGGACAATACTTCATATAATTTTCTCCTTTTTTTAATTATCTTTCTCTGGTAAATAGAAAATTTGTTCACCATCTTTAGATAACATATAGTTGCCACGGGCATAGCTTTGAATATAATCAGGATCCTGAAGTTTTTCTTTCTCGCTAGTATAGTAAGAATTTTCATCTTTTACTTCTTGGTAACGAGCATTCGCTTCTTTTAATTCAGATTTTAAACGTTGATACATTAAAATCTCATTAATCCCAATATATAGAGCGTAACATCCAAGTCCAATAAGAATAATGCAAAATAATTTAGATAATGGAGTTAGCTTCTTTTTTGCTTTCTTTTTTTTCTTCTTTTTGATTTCTGTCATAGACAAATTAAAGCATGTTTATTTCTTAGAATCAAGAAACAGTGTCCTCATTTATCACTTCATACATGCTTACAGCATCTTTTTTCCTTTTGATTTCTTCAACAGATAGAATTCGAATAGTCATTTTACGATTACCAAAAGTAATTGTAACTTCATCACCTACTTTTACATCTGTAGAAGGTTTAGCTATACGACCATTAATTTCTATACGTTCATTCAAAGCAAGTTCTTTTGAAATAGTTCTTCTTTTTAATATGTGGGAAACTTTCAAAAATTTATCAATTCTCATTCTTAGCCTCCTTACTTCTTTTGATTACTTCTATTACTAAATGTAATCCTTTTTTATTTTTAGGAATAGAAGCAGTGATTTTTTGATTCTTATATCTTAAAGAAATATCTTTAGATATTTTAGAAAAGATTTCAAATAGTTTTACACCATCCACATGGTCACTAAACTCTTTAGAGAAAGTGACTTCATAGGCATTGTTAATTTCTTTATAACTATCTAAGTCTTCTTCATTTAATAAGATATCTAGCTTACGTTTAGTAAATAACATATCTACTTCATTAGGTAATTTACCATATTCATCCTTAACTTTATCTTGATATGTGGATAACTCCTCTTCTGAAGTAATACGATCAATTTCTTGATACATGGATAACTTATCATAATCATCTGGAGCAAATTTTTGTGGAATATAACTTGTGCTATTAATATTGGCTCTTTTGATAACTTGTTTTTCTTCTTTTTGTATTCCTTTTTTATGGTTAATCGCTTCTTCAAGCATTTCCATATACATGTCGATACCAACAGTATCAATAAATCCAGATTGATTAGGACCAAGAATATCACCAGCACCACGTATTGTTAAATCTCTTAAGGCAATCTTATATCCACTACCTAGACGAGCAAATTCTTTTACTGCTTGTAGTCTTTTAGAAGCTGTTTCATTTAATTGTTTTCTAGGTGGTACAAGTAAATAAGCATAAGCAACACGATTACTTCTACCTACTCTACCTTTGATTTGATAGATTTGGGATAATCCAAAGTCTTGTGCATTATCAATTAAGATTGTATTTGCATTAGGAATATCAATACCATTTTCAATAATTGTTGTACAAACAAGGATATTGATTTCTTTATTGGTAAATTGCAACATGACATTTTCTACATCTTCACGATTCATCTTGCCATGAACGATACCGATTCTAGCGTCCTTTATTTCATGTTGTAAGGTACGAGCAATGTTATAAATTTTATCAATATTGTTATATAAGTAGAATACTTGTCCATCTCTAGATAATTCTTTTTCTATTGCATCAACAACTAAACTTCTACTTTTTTCCACAACATAAGTTTGTACATTGTAACGATTATCAGGTGGAGTTTCGAGTTGTGATAATTGTCTAATACCGATAAGTGACATTTGTAAGGTACGAGGAATTGGAGTAGCACTTAAGGTTAAAACATCAATTCCTGTTTTCATTTCTTTGATTCTTTCTTTATGTTCTACACCAAATCTTTGTTCCTCATCAACAACAAGTAATCCTAAATCTTTAAAGATGACATCTTTACTTAGTATACGATGTGTACCGATTAAGATATCCACTTTACCTTCTTTTAATTCTTGTAGAGTATTTTTTACATTTTGTGGTGTAACAAAACGGTCTAATACTCTAATTGTAAAAGGATAGTTTTTAAATCTTTTCTCAAATGTATGGAAGTGTTGTTCCGCAAGAATCGTAGTAGGACATAAAACAGCGACTTGTTTATTTTCACTAGCTGCCTTAAATGATGCACGAATCGCAATTTCTGTTTTACCAAAACCAACATCACCACATACTAAGCGGTCCATTGGTTTATCACTTTCCATATCTTTCTTTACATCTTCTACAGCTTTAGCTTGATCTCGAGTTAATTCATAAGGAAATTCATTTTCAAATTCCTTTTGTAATTCACTATCCTTTGCATAGGCGTATCCAATATGTTGCTCACGCTCAGAATATAAATTAACAAGTCTTTCCGCAATGTTATTTACATTTTCTTCTAGACGTTTTTTCGTCTTTTCCCATTCATCACTACCAAGTTTATTTAACTTAGGGACAACACCTTCTCTAGAAACAAACTTTCTTACTAATCTAAATTGTTCTAAAGGAACAAGTAACTCAGCATTACCACGATAGATAATCCTTAAAAAGTCACGAATAGCCCCTTGTATTTCTCGTGTTTCAATACCTAAATATTGACCTACACCATGTTGAGCATGAACGACGTAGTCCCCTTTTTCTAGTTCATCGTAATTATGAATTACTTCTGCATTCTTAAATTTATTTTCATAACGTCCTGTATGACGATGAATTTCAAACAATTCACTTTCACTAACGACAACAAAGTCTTGATAAATAAATCCTTGTACAAAAGAGTCAATGCATATATTAAAACCATCATGAATAGAATCATCATCTTGTATAATGTGATACTTTATTTTTTCTTCACTACAAGCTTGTTTGATTCTTTCTAATTCTTTTTCATGTACTGCAATAAGAACTTGTTTATATTCTTTTAATAGTCTTAATTTAATACTTAATGATTCATTAGGTAGATGTAATTCTTCTATATCTACAAGTTGATTATGAATTGGATCCTCTACTACCTTTTTATAGTGTTTATCAAATAAGTGATAATCATGAAATACAGTAAATTTAGGGAGTAACTTCTTTTCTTGTACCATTTCTTGAAGATAAGAAGTTGTTTCAGTAATTAAATGTTTTGTACTTTCTTCTATTAATTCAGGATCAGAATAGATTAATAAAGGATGATCCATATAATCACATAGACTATAGTTATGTTTTAGAAAAGCTGTATAAGGATATAGTCTAGATTCACATATATTCTGTTTGATGAGTTCTAAATCATTCTCTATAGATGAAGATAACATGACATCATCTAATTTATTTAATAAGTTAGAGACTTCAGATTGAATTTCATCACTATCTTCTTCACTAAATAACAAGTCACTAGCAGGAACGATATCTATTTCTTGTATAGGAACAATGGTTTGTTGCGTTGTTACATCAAAGAAACGAATACTTTCTATTTCATCATCAAAAAATTCAATACGTACAGGTTGTGTATGATTGATAGAAAAGATATCAATGACCCCACCTCGACTTGCAAAAGTTAAAGGTTGATCAATATGAGAAGATTGATAATAACCTATTTTAATGAGTTTTCTTTTGAGTTCTTCAGGATCTTGTGTATGACCTACTTTTAATGTGAAACAACCTTCTTGAAATAATGTAGGAGAAGGTAAATGACGGAATATACCACTTGGACAAGTTATTACAATTTGATTTGTATTTTTTAATAAAGAAGCTAATGTTTCTACCTTATTTGCACGCATCTCTGGACTAGACGCAATCGCTTCAACTCTTAATGATTCATCCGCACCAAAAAGAGCACATTCATCTTCGCTTAAGAAAGAAATCACTCTTTCATATAGACGCTGTGCTTGATATAAGTTATTTTTGATGACAATCATAGGACGAGGATTTTTCTTATATGAAGTAGCGATGACTAAAGCTTCTTCAATTAAAGAAATAAAAGGAATCGTACCTGTATTTTGATCTAGTTTTTTAACGACAGGATTATCATCAAGTTGATGTAGTATTTCTTCTTTAATCATTTCTTTTTGTTATATTTTGACATGACAACGTGTAGTGGTTCTGTTACCCAAGCAATCGCTGCTTCACTAGAAAAATTTAATGCCTCATCAAATACTTCTTGTTCAGCTTTAGGAACAGGAGAAAGAACCCAATCAGGAACTTTTTCATGTTCTCCACGGTCACTATGTCCAACACCAATACGAATACGTGTAATATCACTTGTGCCTAATTGTTCAATGATAGACTTCATTCCTTTTTGTCCACCACTGCTACCCTTACTTCTAATACGAACAGCACCTGTTGGTAAGTCCATATCATCATGCATAATTAAAATATCTTCAGGGTCAATATGAAAGTAATTTACAGCTTGACTTACAGCATGACCTGATTCATTCATATATGTTAATGGCTTCATGAGTAATACATTTTCACCATTAATATTTACTTTAGCGACTAATGCATTCCATTTTTCACTAAATGTAACATTGGATAACTTATCTACTAATTTATCCATAGCCATAAATCCACTGTTATGTCTAGTTTTTTCATATTCTTTTCCAGGATTACCTAAACCAGCAATTAACTTCATTCTTGATCCCCTTTTTCTTCTTTATCTTCTTCTGTATCTTGTACAGGTTCTTCTTTGTTTACATCAGAATCTAAACCTAATTCTTTGATCCATCTATCTCCTAATGGAGTTTTAGCAAATTCTCTAACTTCTAATAAAATATCATTAAATTTATCTGTGTTACCCTCTTTTTTATAGATAGCCGCTAGCATTGAACTAATAATATTTTTATATAGACCAATGAGTTGTTTAGAATATTTATATTCAGAATATTCACCATTTAATACTTTTTCATAGAATGCTTTACCTAAGTCATCTTCATTCTTATAAAACTTTTCATTTTCTTTCGATAATGTATAAATTAAAGTATCACTTGCTTGAACAGTTGATAGTTTCTCATTTAATAATTGAACTTGTTCTAAATGATTTTGTGTATATAAGAAATGAGGAATAATTAAATATAGATAGAAGAAAGCATCTTCATTGATGGCTATCTTACCATCTTTACTTGTTAAGATATTTAAATCTAATTTATCTAATGTATTCTTAAAATCTTCACTTCTGTTATAGTAAGCAGCACCCCATACATGAATGACTCTACATTTTTGTAAGTATTCAGCATCTTTTTCTTCTGTTTCTGCTTTTTCTGCTAGTTCAAAGAAAGTTTCTTCTTGATCAAAACTATTCATTAAATTTGTTAAATGTGATGAACGTTTAGATTGCATACGTATACCTAATATTTGAAATATAACCATTGCAATAAGTGCAATTAACAAAATGTTCCAATTCATAATCGTGCCTCCAATAGCTTATTTATTATACCTGTATTCATGATGGGATACAAAAAAATAAAGTCCCATTCAAGTGTCAATTTAATGATTAATTCAACATGGATAGCCTAGATTTTTAAAGAAATAACATTATAAAAGACAAAAAAATCGATAATGATGAATTAAAGTGATAATGTAAGCCCTTTCTTTGTTTGACAATTTTAACTCCTAAAAGTAGAATGTTAGAGCAAATGTTCAAATGGAAGGGGTGGCGTGAATGAAAAGAACATACCAGCCAAGTAAAAGAAAAACAAAGTCGACACATGGATTTAGAGCTCGTATGAGCACAGTCGGCGGACGTAAAGTCTTAGCAAGGCGTAGAGCTAAAGGTAGAAAAGTACTTTCTGCTTAAAGAATAAGCCACCGATAAGGTGGCTTTTTTAAACTGATTATGAAAAAGAAAAATCGTGTTAGAAAATCTGAAGAATTCCAAAAAATGATTCAACATTCTAAAAAGAAAGCAAACGAATCATTTGTTTTTTACTATGCTCCTAAAAAAGAAGAAGAAGCTCGTATTGGAATTACCCTCTCTAAGAAAATTGGACATGCTGTAGATCGTAATAAGTATAAAAGACAAACAAGAATGATGTGCGAAGAATTAGTGAACTTCAAAGAATACCCATATGATATCGTCTTGATTGTACGTTTTGGTTATCGTGATAAAGACTATGAGTTTAACAAAAATAACTTGGAAAAACTGCTTATAAAAGCTACAATTAAATAGTTAATGTATAAAAAGGAGTGCTCATGAAAATTTCAGGCTCAAAGAAAAAATTATTAATATTCGGATTATTACTATTTGCAGTAATTACAACTACTGGTTGTACTGCTCCAACAAATAGTGATGGATCTGTTAAATTAATAGAAGTAACAACAACATTTAAAGAAACAATGTCATCAGAAAACTGGTTTAATGCATTACTTGTATGGCCTTGTGCACAAATCTTAAACAAGTTAATTCCAACAACTGGTGTTGTAGGCGCATTAATCGTATTAACAGTATTAGTTAATGCAATTCTACTTGTATTTACACTTAAGTCACAAATTGCTACACAACAAATGCAATTATTACAACCAGAAATGGATCGTTTACAACGTAAATATGAAGGTAGAACAGATGATGCTTCTAAGATGAAGATGGCAAATGAGATGCAAGCATTATATAAGAAATATAATGTTAATCCATTCTCTACAATGCTAACAATGTTCATTCAATTCCCAGTAATTATTGCAATGTATCAAGCAGTTCAAAGAAGTGCTTTATTAAAACAAGGTACATTCTTAGGCTATAACTTAGATGTAACACCTCTTAACGGTATTAAGAATTTACAATTCATTTATCTAGTAATCTTCTTAATTATGTTAGGTTGCCAATTCTTATCTACTTCATTACCTCAAATGTTAGCGAAGAAGAAGGCTAAGGAAGATGCTGAAAAACATCACCGTAAACCTCAAGAATCTGCTATGAGTAGCCAACAAAAGATGATGCAAATCTATATGTTAGCGATGATTGGTGTATTTGGTTTAATGTGGCCAACAGCGATGAGTATTTATTGGGCAGTTAACTCTGTTGTAACTATTGTAAAAACTCTTTTAGTTCAAAAGATTATTAATAAGAATGCTAAGGAGGCATAAACATGAATTACTATACAGGAAAAAATATTGATGATGCTTTAGCTAGTGCTGTTGCTGAAAAAGGTTGCGAATTAAGTGATTTAAAATATTTTGTTAAAGAAGAGAAAAAAGGTTTATTAGGAATTGGTTCTTCTGTAACAGTTGGTGCCTATACAATGGAAGATGTAAAAGAATTCTTATTTGATTATCTTGGAAACTTCTTTGTTGGTATTGATTTAGATATTGAAGTATCAATTGAAGATAAAGTAGATAGCTTCGTTGTTCGTTTAAATGCTGAAAACAATGCCATCTTAATTGGTAAGATGGGTAAAACATTAGCTGCTTTCAATACAGTAGTAAAGAGCGCATTAAATTCTGAATTTAAAACTAGAGTTGATGTTCTTATCGATGTAAATAACTACAAAGGTGAAAGATATTCTAAGTTAATTCATTTAGCTAAACGTACTGCTAAACAAGTACAAAGATCACATGTTGATGCTGAACTTGATCCTATGAGTAATGATGAACGTAAAGTCATTCATAAAGCATTAGGAAATTGGCATAACATTCGTACTGATAGCGAAGGCGAAGGTAGTGAAAGACATATCTGCATTCGTTATGTAGCTGATCCTGTTACTGAAACAGAAGTTAGTGAAGAAGCAGAAACTGAAACAGTTGAATAAAATACAAAAGGTTGGAGAATAACATCTTCAATCTTTTTTTATTTCTTAAATTTGGAAATGAATAGACTGATTTTTTGAATCTGTTTAGGATAAGTGCAGACAAGGAGGAAGAATCATGAAAAAGACAGCACTTATTATAACTACTGGATTTGAAGAAGGAGAATCATTGACAATCGTAGATATTTTACGTAGAGCAAACTTGCATTGTGATTTAGTAGGGTTTGAAAAAATTGTGGAAGGAGGACATGGTATCAAAGTCCAAAGTGATTTTTTGTGGAATGAAGATATCAAAAATTACGATATGATCATTTTGCCAGGTGGATATGAAGGTGTTCAAAATATGATGAATCATGAAACATTAATTCATACATTAAAAGAAATGAATGAACACAATAAATATATCTGTGCTATGTGTGCAGCACCTATCGTTTTAGAAAAAGCAGGATTACTAGATCATAAAAACTTTACTGCTTATCTTGGATATGAGAAAAAAATAAAACAAGGATATTTCAAAGAAGATAAAGTTGTAATGGATGGAAATATAATTACAGCTAGAGGACCAGCAACTGCGTATGCCTTTGCGTATCGATTGGTCGATATTTTAGGTGGAGATAGTTTGACAGTGAAAAAGAGAATGGTTTATTTTAACGCATTTGAAGTTCAGGAGGATGAATAAAATGGCAAAGGTTGCGGTATTGATGGCTACAGGTTATGAAGAATCTGAAACATTGACAATTGTTGATTTATTAAGAAGAGCGAATATTACATGTGATACATTTTGTTTTGGAAATAAACTCGTAGAAGGAATGCATCACATGTTCATTGAAGCAGATAAAGTATTTAGTGATGAAATCAAGAATTATGATATGCTCATTTTACCGGGTGGTAGACCAGGTGGACAAAATTTGAGAGATAATCCTAAAGTCATTCAAATGGTTCGTTATTTCAATGAACAAGGCAAATATGTTGGTGCCCTATGTTCAGGAACGATCGTATTAAGTGAAGCGAAAGTAATTGATGGTAAGAAAGTGACGGGCTATACAGGGTATGCGGATAAATTGATTGGTGGAAAATTTGTAGAAGATGTTGTTGTTTGTGATCAAAATATTATTACATCTCAAGGACCAGCCACACCATATCCATTTGCTTTTAAGGTGATGGAAGAATTAGGGAAAGATCCAAATGAATTGAAAGACAGATTAATGTATACTTTTGCTGGCGGAAAATAAAAGAAGGAAGAGAGATTGCTTATGATTTATGAAAAGTTACCAATTGTTTTTCTGAGTACATTAGTAAGTGATAAAAAAGACTCTACAAATAGTCAAATTGCGGCTTATATTTTAGATCATATTGATTATTTACAAGATATAGGAATTAAACAAATGGCAAATGAATGTCATGCGTCTATGAGTTCTATATCTCGTTTCTGCAAAGAAATAGGTTTGCAGAATTATAATGAACTTAGAGAATTATTAGTATCTACCCATTATCATTTTCAACAAGTATCTTCTCTCAAAGATTATAAAATTCAATTGATTGAAAATATTGAAAGATGTGATCAATCTTTAGACTATGAAAAGATGGAACTGTTGGTCGAAGATCTCAAAAAGTATCAAAAAGTTGGTGTTTTTGGTTTGTTGAAAGCAGAAAGTGCCGCAATTAATTTACAATGTGATTTATTAATGTTAGGAAAACAAATCACTACTAAACTTGCATATAAAGAACAAATGGAATATTTAGAAAATATTGATCATGATGATTTAGTTATTATCTTTTCTTATACAGGAAACTATTTTGATCATAATGATTTACGAAGTTTACAAAATAAATTAAAACGAGCAAAAGTGTGGATGATTACAGGATATCCTGTTAATCATCCTTGTATTAATGAACAAATTATTTTTGATTCTTCCTTAGATCAACTCTCTCATCCATATACATTGCAATACGTAGCAAGTATGCTAGCACAAATGTATGCTAAAAATTTAGATTCATGAATTACCCCAATTAATACAAGTTAGTTGGAGTTCATAGTTAAGTGTTCTAACTATAGTTCCTTTTAATATGGACGTTCACATCTCCTGTAATTACGTTTTTACACGTACCACTTAATTTAATGCTGTATATGCATTTCTTATCGTTAGGATACTTTTAAAATTGATATTCTATGCAAGTGGCTGTTTTTCTGTAGAAGTGGATTTTTCAGTAGGTTGTGTTTCTGTTTCACTTGTTTGTTCAGAAGATGTATTTTCTTCTGTAGAAGAATTTGTATCTAATGTAGAAACGGGTGTTGATGCTTCTTTTTTATGAGATAATTGAATAAATTAGTTAGAAATTCATCATGATATAGGAAAGGAGAGTATATGAAATTTATTCACATATCAGATCTTCATTTTGGTAAGAATCTTTTTGGCTATTCTATGGTTAGTGAAGGTGATCAAAAGTATTGGGTAGAACAATTCTTTGAATTAGTTGATCAAGAAAAACCAGACGCGATAGTCATCGCAGGTGATGTTTATGACCGAGGTGTACCACCAAGAGAAGCTGTAGAGTTATTAGATTACTTTATTACTACATTAGCTCAAAAGAATATACCTATCATGATGATTGCGGGAAATCATGATTCTGGCACTAGATTATCATTTGGCTCAAACTTGTTTAAAGAAAAGAATGTTTATATTGCCGGGGAAATAGAAAAAGAAGTTAAACATGTAACATTAAATGATGCGTATGGACCAGTGACATTTTGGTTAGTTCCTTATTTATTTCCAGCCGCTGTACAAGTTGCCTTAGAAGATGAATCAATAACAGGATATGACGCAGCTATGCGTAGACTTTTAGATAGACAAGATATTGATTTTTCTAAGCGTAATGTCATTATTTCTCATCAAACAGTATTAAATAATGGAGCTAGTCCAGAGGTAGATGGCTCTGAAACAGCGATAGGTGGAGTAGGAGATATAGAAGTAAGTGCCTATGCTGGATTTGATTATGTTGCATTAGGTCATATACATGCATCGCAAAAAGTAAAAGAAGAATATATACGTTATAGTGGATCACCACTTTGTTATCATTTTGGAGAATTAAGAAAATCACATAAAGGACCAGTTATTGTTGAGTTAGGTAAAAAGGGTGAATTTAGTTATCGTATTGAAGAGCTTGTGATTCTACATCCTTTAAGAGAAGTGAAGGGATTATTTAAGGATATCGTTGAACAAGAAATACATAATCATAATACAAATGAATATATCAGAGTTGTCATTACGGATATTCAAGTACCTACAGAAGCTAGACAAACATTACTTTCTATATTTGAAAAGAAAAATAGTAAGTTAATGGAAATTGTTCATGAACCAGCAAATCGCATCAATATTGAAAAAGATGTATATGAAGGAACAGAGAAGAAAACATTAGATGAATATTTTATCGATTTTTATCGCAGTCGTAACAATGATGAATTCCCTAGTGAGGAAGATCAAAGTTTAATTTCTTTTATAGCTGAACAAGTAAATCATGCTAGTGAAGATGAAAAAGTAGACCAACCAGCAGAGGAAGATGTAGAAAAAATCATTCAATTTGTAATGAAACAGGAGGAATCTAAATGAAGCCACTAATTTTAAAAATGAAAGCTTTTGGCTCATATGCTGAAGAAACAATAGTGAATTTTGATGAATTAGATTCTGGATTATATCTGATTACTGGTGATACAGGTGCTGGTAAAACAACAATATTTGATGCGATGGTATATGCACTATATGGAGAAGCTAGTGGTAACGACAGAGAATCGGCTATGTTACATAGTGACTTTGTGGATAAAAGCGTTGATACAATAGTAAGTTTAGAATTTATACATCATGATAAAAAATATAGGGTAGAAAGAAAAATACACTATCCTAAAAATCGTAATGGAGATGAGTATGGTAAACCGACTCCTAGTGCATGGTTATACGAAGAGGATACCAATAAAACAATTGAAAAATCAAACGAAGTGACAAGTAGAATTACAGAAATTATTGGCTTAGATGCGAATCAATTTAAACAAATTATTGTTTTAGCACAAGGAGAGTTCCAAAAGTTTCTGACTGCATCAAGTGAAGAAAGAAATGTTATTTTAGGAAAGTTATTTGATAATACACCATATGTTCGTTTTCAAAATAGATTAAATGAAGCAACTAAAAAAGTAGATAAGAAAGTAGAACAAGAAGTTCAATCCATAAGAATGAAGATGGATTCTTTTGATTATCCTCAAACTGAAGATAAGCTACTATATTCTATTGAAAATCCAGAGTGCGTTAAGAATATAGAAAAATTAGTCGTAAAAGAAAAAGAAGAAAAGACAAAACTAGACACAAAATATAATGAAGTTAATGAACAAGAAAAAGCGTTAATTATTAAAAAAACTACTGCTAGCGCACAAAATAAAGAATTAGTTACCTTAAGTGAATATGAAAATAAATATAATGAATTGTTAAAACAAAAGGAAGAAAAAGAAAAGTTATATCAAAAGTTACTTGTTGTAGAAAAGTTAGATAGAGAAGTATCACCATTAAAGAAATCTTATGAAGAATCTTTAACACGTTTCAATGATAATGAAAAAGAAATAGATTTTACTTCAAAACAATTAGAACAATCTTCTAAAAAGAGAGAAGTAGCAATAGATGCTTATCGTAAAGTAAACGCATTAAATACTGAAAAAACAAAACTAGATATAGAATTAAATCGTTTAAAAGATCAATTAGAGAAGTTTAAACCATTTAATGATAAGAAAGAAGAATACCGTGTTCAAAATAATAAGGTGAAGAATATTCAACTTGAACTAGATAATCTAAAAGTAAAACAAACACAACTTGAAACAAAGAAGAAAGACATAGAAAAAAAGATTAGTGAAACAAAGACTGAAGCGAATCAATACGCAGATAGAAAAATAGCTTATGACAAAGTAAATAATCAATATGAGTCATTAACAAAGAAAGATGGTTTAATTCAAAAGATATCGAATATTGATGTGGTAAATAAACAAGTTCAAGTATTAAAAAAGGAAGCACTAGACTTAATTATAGAAGTAAAACAAAAAGATAAAATTTATCATGACCTTTATTCTTCTTTCTTAAATTCACAAGCTAGTCATTTAGCAAAAGATTTAAAGATTAAACTAGAATCAGAAACTGAAGCAAACTGTCCAGTATGTCGTCATCATTTAACTAAAGTAGATATACCTAATCTAAAAATAGATGAAGATAAAATAGTTACAAGTGAAGAAGTGGATGAAGCGAAAAATAACTTAGATAAAGCAAATACGAATTTAAATCATAAAACTACAGATGTTCAAACTAAAGAAGCTGAGATAAAGTCATCAAAAGATTTTGCGGTAGATTATGCTAAACAAATAGGGTTGAATATATCTGTTTATGATGATTTAACAGCTGAGTTTATTTCTAATTTAAAAGATAATCTTCTAAAAGAAAAAACAGAGAAAGAAAAATTATTCAATCTATCTAGTCTAGCAAAACAAGATCTTGAGAAATTAGAACAAGAACAAAAAGAAACAGAAGCTAAACAAAAGAAAATTGAAGAATTAATCAATCAAAAGAATGAAGAAAAGAATCAACAAGGTAACCTTTTAACAAAAATTGAAACAGAGTTAAAAACTCTTGAGAATGAATTAAATGGATTAACAGAAGTAACAATCAATCAAAATATCGAAAATACTAACAATAAAATTAGTGCAAATGATAAAGAAATTAAGACTTTAACAAAGAATAAAGAAGACGCAGAAAAAGAATATAGTGCAAATAAAGGTAAACTAGAAACATTAAAGAATACAAATGATAATCTTAAGAAAGAATTAGAAGCTAATAAATTACAGTACTTAAATGCTTTAGAAGAAAATCAATTAAAAGATGAAAAAGAGTATATAAATGTTATTTCTATAGCTTTACCAGATATTAATAAATGGATAAAAGATAAGCGTCAAGACTATCAAACTTATCAAGAGAATTTAAAATCTAGTTTTAATCTTTTAAGTGAACAAAAAGAAAAATGTAAAGATTATCAATATGTAGAACTTACTACAATAGAAGAAGAACTAAAAAATAAAAATGATGAACTAAAAGAATTAACAGCTTCTAGAGATGCGTTAAACAAACAATATGATAATCATCAAAATACTTTAATTTATATTCAAGATAAGTATGAAATAATCAATCGCTATAAACCAGCACAAGAAAGACTAATGAGATTATCTATTTTAGCGAATGCAAAAAATAATACAGATGGTGGAAAGATTACATTTGACCGTTATGTTATGGGGAATGCCTTTGGTGAAATACTACAAGCAGCGAATCAACATTTAGCAGTCATGGCATCAGGACAATTTGAATTAATTCATCAAACAAAGTCTGATAAGAGAAATGGTCAAGCAGGATTAGATATATCCGTGTTGGATGTATTTACTGGTGAACAAAGAAAACCTGAGTCTCTATCAGGTGGTGAAAAATTCCAAGTTTCCATGTCTTTAGCGTTAGGATTAACGGATGTAGTACAAAATCACGCTGGTGGTAAGAAAATAGAAACGATGTATATCGATGAAGGCTTCGGTACATTAGATGAAGCTGTATTATCTAAAGCAATAGAAGTATTAAATAATATTGCTGGAGAAAATAGACAAATTGGTATTATCTCTCACGTTGAAAGACTAGAAGAAAGTATTCCACAAAAGATAGTCGTAACAAAGAGTGATAAAGGAAGTCGTTTGAAAATTGTAAAATAATAAAACTAAGTTTTACTTCTAAATTAAAAATAAGCAGCTAGAGTAGCTCTACAAGGAGTCTCTAGCTGTTTATATATCTAATCTTGGATTAATACGAAATCTTTGAAATATGGTAATGCAAATTCAAGTTTTCCATATCCTTTACTGACTAGTACCCCTTTTCTTAATAACCTATTACGATATACGGAAAAGGCATTTGATTCTAAGTTCATATGTTCTCGAACATCTTTGACTGTATCTAGATTGTTATTTGCCATTACCATTAGTACTTCTTTATCTTTTTCACTTAATTCGAACCAAATTTTTAAGTATGAATATTCACCTAGATAATTAGCTACTTTCTTATCAATCACAGTTTCATCTTCATCAAAATATAACCAAGTCATATAACCCATTACTTGGAAGGCATAGGAGTAACCTTTTGTCTTTTTAGCCATGGATAAAGCCCTATTATCATCGATATCAAACACTGATTTATAGCTGTCAGCCATAGCACCAATACTTAAAGAACCCATTTCAATTCTTGGGGCACGATATAGGAAAGTTAATGAATTTTCATTTTGTAGTTCAAAAATATTTTCATAAAGTCCAGTCATGAGTAAAAAGATAGGATATCCTTCTGTTATAAAAATCATGAATGCAGAGCAAAACTCTCTCATTGTTTTATTGTTAATTACATCATCAATAGTAACTAGTACTTTCTTATTTAATTTTTTAGCTATTTTTAAAAGTTGAGCTATTGCGTTACTTACATCACTATACTTATTTGATTTTTCTATTGATAAGCCAATACCTAAGATTGATAAATCAATCTTTAATTCGGAGATTAAAGGTTTAAATAATGGTTCTTCATATAATTTAGAAGCTAGAGATTTTAAAATGTCATCACTGTTTATGTTAAGACTTATGCAAATCCAATCATTATTCTTTCTTAGTTCTTCTTTTGCGGCAGTCATTAGAGTTGTTTTGCCAGATCCTCTTACACCTGTAAGCATATATAAAGAAGTATTTGGAGATTCACTATTAAAGACGTCAACAATTTCATCCATTTGTTGATATCTAGAAATAAATTGTTTAGGCTTGATACCAAATGCTACAGTGAATGGGTTGTTTTTCTTTTCCATAAATTACTCCTTTTATAGTTTGATAATTCTTTTATAGTCTTTTATAGTTCTAAAATCATTTTATAGTTCTTTATAGTTTTTAGCAATATAAAAAGATAGCAATCAAAATGCTATCTTAATGAATATAAACAAAGAAAAATACCAAGAAATTAATGAAATGAAAAAGTGTACATTGTGTACACTTTTTTCATAAAAGAACTATTTAACTGATTCTTTAAGAGCTTTAGCTACTTTGAAGCTTACAGCTTTGCTAGCAGCGATTTCGATTGATTCACCAGTTGCAGGGTTAACGCCTTTACGAGCAGCACGTTCTTTAACTGTGAATTTACCAAAACCTGATAAATCTACTGTTTCGCCTTTTGCTAATTCTTCAGAAATAGCAGCAAATACTACATCAACTGTTTCTTTAGCACTTACTTTTGTTGAGCCTGTTTTTTCAGCAACAACATCAATTAATTCTTTCTTTGTCATTTGTATCTCCTTAATACGCACTAATGTGCTTACTTATGTTATCTAATTATCGTTTGATATGTCAATTGATTATTGTAATTTACTGAATATTTAACGAAATTTTAATGGCATTACTCACAAAGATTTCAATTCTTCACAAATAGAACGGTATTTCTTAGAGAATACACTATTCTTATTCCAGATGAATGTTGTGTCATGGTGAAGAGGTAAGTTCTGAATGTTTAATTCTTTTAAGGTACCTTTTTTGATTTCTTCTTCAGCAGCGACACGATACATAAAGGCAATACCACAATCTTCTTTTAATAAGGAGATGATAGATGCGGAGTTTTCTACTTCTACATAGTTATGGAAGTCGGTATAAGTGAGATTATAGGTTTTTAGATAGCTATCTAATAAGTCTCTAGTACCAGATCCTTGTTCACGAAGTAGTAAGCGTTCATCTAACAAATCTTCTATACGGTGTATTTTATGATTGAATTTATGATCTTTTGCACATAAACACACAAAGTTATCAGTATAGTACAATAATTGTTCATACTTTTTAGATGGATAATAACCTTCGATTAAAGCAAAGTGAATTTCACCATTCTCTAACTTAGAAAGTAATTGTTTCGCATTACCGTAGACTATATGCATATTCATTTCAGGGTGTTTTTTTAAGAATGCGGATAATGGTTTAGCTAGTGCATATTCACCAACAGTAAGAGTTACACCAAAAGTCAATTGAACAGTTTCTTGTTGGTCATGCATACTTTTAATCATCATTTCTTCATCATTACGAATGACACTCATTGTCTCAAAAAGTACTTTACCAGCTTTAGTTAGAGATAGCTTTCTATCTTTATAGGTAAATAGTTTAGTTTCATAACGATCTTCTAAAAAACGTATATGTTGGCTTACAGCAGGTTGCGTAATATGTAGTTCTTCTGAAGCTTTTGTATAGTTCATATACTTGCATACACATAGAAATGTTTCTATTCTTTGGTCTATCATATAGCCTCCATAAAAATAATTTATAGATATATCATAATATATAATTATAAATTGGTGATAAAATCTCCTATAATTTGTCACCGGGATAGAAAAGAGGGATATTATGCAGTTATTGATTCATATTACAAACCATGAAAGTTCCGTTAATCCAATCATGGTTAAATTAGCTAAAGCAGGATTTCACGGTGCATCTGTTGTAGATTGCGAAGGAATGCTTAAATCTTTAAATGAAAACAGTGTTGATGCGCCAGCTATTTTTGGTGGTTTACGTCAATTTGTTAATCCAGGTCGTCAACAAAACAAGATGATTCTAGTTGTTTTAAAAGATGAAGAAATTCAAAAAGCTATTGATATTGTTCACGAAGTATCTGGTGACATGAAATTACCAAATACAGGTATCTTATTTACATTGCCTATTACTAGATGGGAAGTGTCTAAGAACTAATGAATACATTATTTTATTTAGCTATAGGAATGTTAGGAGGATTACTAGTTACTCGTTTAACTCGACTAGTAAAACTTCCAAATGTTACAGCTTACTTAATTGCAGGGGTATTAATTGGACCTTGCGTATTTAAACTTGTACCAAGTGATGCATTAGATAGTTTTAGTGTAATTACTGAAGCAGCGTTAGGTTTTATTGCTTTCTCTATTGGTGACCAATTTAAACTAGATAGTTTAAAAGCTATTGGTAAACCAGCGTTAATTATTACCGCGCTTGAATCTATTGGTGCTGTAGCTTGTACAATGGGAATTACATTACTATTAGGTTTTGATCCAGTAGTATGTGTTATGCTTGGTGCCTTAAGTGCTTCAACAGCTCCAGCAGCTACATTACTTATTGTTCGTCAATATAAGGCAAGTGGTCCATTAACAGATATGTTATTACCAGTTGTTGCGGCAGATGATGCGACAGGATTAATTGCTTATTCTATTTGTGTAAACATTGCGTTAGGATTCATCAATCATGATGCATTTAGCTTCGTAAATACAGTATTAGTTCCTTTGATTGATATTGTTCTTGCATTACTTGTAGGTGCTGTAATTGGTTTCTTACTTGCATTAAGTCATAGATTCTTTAAGAGTCATACAAACCGTATGTCTATTGCGATTGCATGTGTATTCTTAGGTGTTGGTGTAGCAGATTACTTTGATTTATCTAACTTATTACTATGTATGGCAATGGGTGCAGTATATGTTAACTTAAGAGATGATGCAGAAAGAATACTAGGATGCATTGATGATTGGACATATCCATTATTCATGTTATTCTTCGTTATTTCTGGTGCAGAATTAAACTTAGGTACATTACCAAAAGTAGGATTAATCGGTATTGTTTATATCTTTGCTAGATTTGGTGGTAAGTTTATTGGTTCATGGCTTGGTGGTACAATCACACATCAACCTCCAGTTGTAAAAGACAATATTGGTTGGGCTTTAATGCCTCAAGCAGGTGTAGCAATTGGTATGGCAACAATGGCCTTAGCACAACTTCCATTAGAATATGGTCAACAAATTCAAACAGTTATATTAAGTGCAACACTTGTATACGAAATTGTAGGCCCTCTTGCTAGTAAGAATGCATTAAAACGTGCAGGGGAAATTCATACAGAAATATAAAATATGCTTAACTAAGGAAATCGTCATAAGTTGATGGTTTCTTTTGATATTCACAAAATTAGAGAAGTATTACATAAAATTCTTGTATAAATTGCTGTGATACTTTGCGTATTCCGGAAAATTTGAAGAAAATTACTTTGCGTATTCCGGAATCAATGATGAAATTTTTGCATAAATAAGCGAAATTCTGAAATTTGATTAAAAAAGAAAGACCAAATGCTATTTTTACTAGCAAATGGTCTTTTTGTTAGCCTATCTTTTTACCGTCAGAGAAAGCTTTTCCTACTGCTTCACCTAATACACAATATTCATTGTGACAAGGATCAAAGCTAATTGGTTGTAGCTTATGAGCATCGATTTTACCGTCTTCACCAATGATTCTTTCATCAGCACTAATATTAACGATGTTACCAATGATGATACCGTCTTCTGTTTGTTTTAGGTATTCACATTCTAGTGTCATTGGATATTCTTCGATAATAGGAGCGTCTACATACTTACTCTTTGTTGTATGAAAATTTACTTTATCTAATTTATTAGGTTCTTTGTTGCCAGAAACAATACCAAAGTAATCACTCTCTACAACATGTTCTTTATCCGCAAAACTTAGAGTAAATGCTTTCTTTAAAAGGATATTTTTAGTTGTCTTATGGTCATCACTTAAACAAATGATTACCTGGTTGGTATCGTAGATACCACCCCAAGCTGCGTTCATCGCATTAGGATGATCATTTTCATCATATGTACCAATAATTAGTACAGGTAATGGATAAAACCAAGTGTTAACACCAAAATCTTTACGCATAATGCCTCCTTATAATAGTTCTAATAATTCATCTACAGTAGGTAATGAAACTAAACTTTCACCATATTTAACGTAAGTGATGATACCTTTTTTATTCACAATAAATAATGCTGGTAGTTGTAACTCATCACCTTCATAATCACCATGTGTATAACCTAATGCTTTACATGCTTCACTTTTCTTTTCTAAATCTTTACGATTAGAACCAATTAATTCTTCTTTTGTTAGTGCAGGATTAATTTCTAGTTCTTTATAGAATTTCATCTCTGGATCACAAATAATTTCAAAAGGTAATTCTTCATCTTTTAAAGCATCTTGTATATGCTTTTGGTCTGATTGCATAACAACAAATACTTGAGCATTCTTTTCTTGTATTTTTGAATAATGTTCTTTAATAGAATGAACATCATATCTACATACTGGACAACCAATATAACGGATACACCAAAATACAGTGTTTCCTTTTAGTACATCATGAACATGTAAATTATCATGATAAGCCGTGTTGAACTTAAAATCAGGGAAATAATCTCCCACCTTAAAACGCATATTTCTTTTCCTCTTTCATTTTCCTTAATGAAAAGCATAACACGAATCAGGTATAAAAAAACCAGTTTCACTTAAGAAACTGGTCAAAAGAAATTATAGATAATATTCCATTGGATAAGTTAGATATGCATTTGGTTCTAATTCATCAGAAGTTACATATCCACTTGGAGCATGAATTAATTGAGGTAAACGGTTAACGATTGTAGCACATGTATGCTCTACAGTAGCAGGTTTAACAACATGGAATTCTGTATCTGGTTCACCACTAATCTTCCAATCACATAGGTCACCATCTTCTGGTCCATATACTTTACCAATGGTTTCTTCTTCTACAGTAATACCTTGTAGAGTTTCAATTGTTACAACGGCAGACATACCAATACATTTACCAGCTTCAATTGTCTTACCTAGTGTTTCAGAATAAATATCATGATCAATAATGCAAGGCACATGTTTTTGTGTAATAGACTTAATTGTTAAGCCAAGTTTATTACAGATAGCTTCACTAGCATTCCATGCATAAGATGGTTCAAATGCTTCAGGATGAGCAATTTGTTGTTCGAATTCTTCAGCTGTTAAATCACAACCATGAGCTTTTGCTAGAGCTAAGCCATATTCATCAACGTTATAGCTATAAGCACCTTTAATCTTAGTAATCTTATGACATCCACCAGCTACTAATGCGACCATATTGATCCAGAAGATATCTTGCATACCACTACCTGTAATTGTGCATCCTGTTTCTTTAGCAAGAGCATCTAGACGATTAATTTGAGCAGCAGAAGTAGTCCAAGGATAGATAGCTTCTTCGCAAGTAGTAATCACGTTAATACCACGACTTACACATTTTTCTACATGATCATAAATATCATTGATAAAGCTAAATAATGTAACAATCGCAACATCCGCATCACATTCATCTAATACTTTATCCGCATCATTAGAAATAAGTACACCTGTCTTAATTCCTAGTTCAGCAAAATCACCAACATCCATTCCGACAACTGCTGGATTAACATCAATAGCACCAACAATCTGAGCACCATGTTCATGTAGATAACGAATAATATACTTACTCATTTTTCCACAACCATATTGAACAACTTTAATTTTTTCCATAACTTTTTCTCCATTTCTGAACGCTCTTTTTATGACGTTCCTTTGTTATCTTCACTATAAAGTCTCATGTCACAAGAGAGTCAACAGAAATGTGAAAAAAATATCAAATAAATTTAACAGGTACTTGTAGACGTAAGAACATATTCCTTTTTTCGCTATCAAATACATTAAATTCTGTTAATACTTCACAAATATAATCACCAGATATCATCCAATTTTGTTTCTTACAGAATTCTAATAACTTTTTTGCGTAAGAAATTTCTTCATCAAAAGAATCTAAGTAGATACAAGCAAACATTCCACTATCTAATACTTTTACATCAGGATTATTCACTTTATCTTTATAATTGACAAAGATAAATGTATCTTCTGGTATAAACTGTTCATTTAAGAAGTTTTCTTCGGTGATTGAAGTACCAACATTGTAAGAATGAACTTGTGAGAAACCTTGGTTAGATAATGTTTTTCTAAGAGATAACAATTCTTTTTCAAACGCAACAATATCTTTCTCATAGAAGTTATCAGTACAAGGTTGACCATATGTATACCTTCTATCGATATACTCTAATGAGATTGTCCCCTTTGTTGGAGATTTACGATATCGTTCAATGGAAGCTATCGCTCGTTCAACAGCATTATGTCTAGCTTTTAACTCTCTCATTTGTTCATATAATTGTTCATTCTTTTTGACTAAGATTGTTTCAATTAAAGTAATATCTTCTTTTTCTAGAACATCTTGTATCTCAGCTAAACTCATCCCTAGTTCTTTCATATATGCAATCATATCTAGACGAGCGTTTTGTGAGATATCGTAGTATCTATATCCTGTCATTTCATCAATATAACGAGGTTTAAGTAAGTTCTTTTCATCATATAAACGTAATGTAGCGACAGTAGTATGATTCATTTCTGCCATCTTACCAATAGATAACAAATTATTTTCCATAACATACCTCCTAACTCTAGTCTAGCATGAGAGTTTATTCACAAACAAAAAATCCGTAAAAGATTATTTTACGGATTTAATCTAAATTTTCTTAATTTTGATTAGTGATGTAGGGGATTTAGGCTTTCCATCACGATAGATATTTTCTGATTCAATTAATGGATTGATTACTTCTTTCAAGAATTGACTTCTATTTTTATATTTCATGATTTCTTGTAATTCTTTTACAGATTTAGGGCCTTGCATTTTTAGAATAGCAAGTGCTTTTTCTGCATTTGTCATTTCATCAAAATCAAGCTCTATTGAATCTTCACTAGTTAGTTTGTCATATAGTTTGAGATTTAAAAATCCTGGATATATAGATACAACAGGTTGAATATTGAGAGGACAATCTTTATATGCTTCTATCATAGTTTGAAAACCAGTTCCACCACGTTCCATGAGATTTGCAACATCTAAGCATGCAGCGATAATTGAATTTCTTCTAATTGAAGGAATTGTACCAGTAGGGTAATCATTATAATCTTTAGGTAATAACCAAGAACCAGGGGAAACAATTTCAATTCTATCGGAATAAATATCGATATCAATTTGTGTTCCATAAATAGAGTAGTCACGATGAGCAATAGCGTTTACTAAGGCTTCTCTTATTGCTTCTTTAGGATAAGAGCGCACTTCTTCTCGACCACCATTTTCACTTTTTACCCAACCTGTTTTCGTGTTTCTTTCTATGAAATTCAGTCCTTCTTCAAACACTTTTGGTAAAGAACCTTTATATCGATTACTATCTAAAACGACACCTGTTTTGTTCTTTCCTTTCCAAAGGCGGCAACAAATCATTGTGTCATCATAATCGTATTGATCAGAAAACATAATGAATCCAGATTTTACACATCCATTGCTAGATATGATTTCTTCATTTTGTAACTCTTTTACCGATGGAGCAGATTGATCAGGTCTGTATTGTTTGCAAAGATTAATATATAGAGACCAATTTTCTTCCTGATATGGGATTTCTGTAGTTTCATTATCTACGCCATATTTTCTTTTTGATAAGGCAATAATATCTTCAGGTGTTGCAGGAGTAGCATTGCCATCTCCTTTAATATAAACGGTTTCGTTATAATCACCTTCACGATATCTAACAACAGATTCCGAAGGTAATACTTTTACTGCTAATACAAATAATTCCGCACTATCATCCACACTACGCATCATGTATGAAATTTTCACATGTGGAAAAATGTTTCTATCATTAATGCGAGAAATAAGAAGTTTCGTTTTGTCAATTTCTTCTAGGTTGATACCAAAAGCATCACCATTATTTGATACACCGACAAATAGTGTTCCACCTTTATCGTTAGCAAATCCAACGATTGTTTTAGCCCATTTAATTGGATTTTCAGGATTTAATATAGCTTTGTATTCATAATTTAGATTTTCAGCTATCACATCAGGATATATTTCTTTAATTTTCATCATCTTCACCACTTAACATTATGTAACATTATACGAACATTATATAACATTATGCAAACATTATAAATCCTTTATTTATGCGGATTATTGGTGATTTTAAGTGCAATTTTTAGCTTTAACATTATGCAACATTATATAAACATTATGCAAACATTATATAGTGCATAAATATGCGAAAAATTGAAGATTTTATCCATTAATTTTTAATGTAACATTATATAGACATGATAATGTTACATAACAGCATTATTTTTTAACAAAATAAATATAAATGTTAGAATATGAGTGATTGAAGGAGTTATAAAATGTATAGAAAACTTACACTTGAAGATGTTCAAACAAAACAAAAAGATATTTTAGGAATTATTCAAAATCCAACAATGACACATGAACAAAAAGTGACAGAACTTTCTCGTGCTGCAGAAAACATGTTAACTGTATTAGATGAACCAGAAGGAATAGAAAAATACATGCGTTGTTCAGATGAAGAACGTTGTATTTGTAATTTATTTGAAGGTGATGCTCCATATAGACCTAGATATATTTGCCCAGACTATACAGTATTCTTAAAGAATGGTAGTCGTTTCTTAGATTTACCAGCACCAAGTAAAGATATTTGGGAAGTACTAAATAGTCTATTAATTCTTTATCATAATGTACCTAGTATTACGAATTATCCTGTATTCATTGGTAATCTAGATGAATTATTAGATCCATATATGGAAGGAACAAGTGATGAAGAAGTAAAGAAAGCATTACGTTTATTCTTCACAAGTGTAGATCGTACAATTTTAGATTCATTCTGCCACGCTGATATTGGTCCAAGAGATACTAGAGCTGGTAGACTCATTATGGAAGTAGAAGCAGAAGTACAAAATGCTGTACCAAACTTAACCATGAGAGTAAGTAAAGATACACCAGATGAATTTATTGTAAAAGGTGTAGAGTGTGCTCTTAAATGTGCTAAACCAAGCTTTGCGAATGATGATATGTTTAGAAAAGAACTAGGTGATGATTATTGTATTGCTAGTTGTTATAATGGCTTACTCATTGGTGGAGGTAGCTATACATTAAGTAGATTAGTTCTTGGTCATATCGCTGAACAAAGTAAAGATACAGAAGATTTCTTAAATAATAAATTACCTGAAGTAATGGAAGTTATGGCTTCTTACATGGATGAAAGAGTTAAGTTCATTGTAGAAAAATCAGGATTCTTTGAAAGTAACTTCTTAGTAAGAGAAGGATTAATTCATCGTGACCGTTTCACAGCGATGTTTGGTATGGTAGGACTAGCAGAAGCAGTAAATATCTTATTAGAAAAAGAAGGTGTTACTGGTGAAAGATTTGGTCATAGTGAACAAGCAGATAAACTTGGTGTAAAGATTATGAATCGTATACAAGAGTTTGTAGACAAGCATGAAGCTCCATATTGTGAATGTACAAATGGACATTACTTATTACATGCTCAAGTAGGACTTGCACAAGATGATCATATTACTCCAGGTCATCGTATTCCTATTGGTGAAGAACCAGCAGAATTAATTGATCATTTAAAGAATATTAGCTTATATCAAAAATACTTTATTTCTGGTGCAGGAGATATCTTCCCAATTGATATCACAGTACATAAGAATCCAGAATTTGTTAAAGATATTATTAGAGGATCATTTAACATGGATATTCGTTACTTAAGTTTCTATGCAAATGATAGTGATGTTGTACGTGTTACAGGATACTTAGTAAAACGTTCTGAACTTGAGAAACTAGCAAGTGGTGAAAATGTACGTCAGAATACAACTGGATTAGGATTGGGTTCAAGCCAGAATGGACATAGCCTAGATCGTAGAATCAGATGAGTAATGCTTTAGTTAATAAAATTATTCCTTTTTCTGCCGTAGATGGTCCAGGAAATCGTACAGCAATATTCTTACAAGGATGTAACTTTGCGTGTAAGTATTGCCACAATCCCGAAACAATGCACGT
The DNA here is from genome assembly GCA_963605225.1 of bacterium. Lineage (GTDB taxonomy): Bacteria > Bacillota_I > Bacilli_A > Erysipelotrichales > Erysipelotrichaceae > Bulleidia. The sequence goes on along the minus strand of CAVCUC010000015.1, from coordinate 9,356 downwards.
ATGTAGTAATTGTGGAGAATGCGTTAAGTATTGTCCAACAGGAGCGTTAACGATATGTGATTCTATAGTTACTTACGACTATACAAAGTGTTGTTTCTGCGATAGTTGTTTTAAGCATTGTAAGAATCATTCTTCTCCTAGAGTAAGAAATATGAGTGCTAGTGAAGTCATGGTAGAAGTTAAAAAGAATGTACCATTTATTCGTGGTATTACTGTTTCTGGTGGAGAATGTACAAGATGGCCAGAATTTCTAAAAGAGTTAATGTTACTAGCAAAAAAAGAAAACTTATCTGTTTTATTAGATAGTAATGGAACATATGACTTTGTACATGATACAGAAGGTTTATTAGAAAACTCGGCTGGTGTCATGCTAGATATTAAAGCTTATAGTCTAAGTGATCATATCAATGTAACTAGTGCTAATAACACACAAGTATTAACTAACCTAGAATACTTAGCTAGTATTGGTCAACTAGAAGAAGTAAGAACAGTTATTGTGCCAGGATTATTTGATACAAAAGAAACAGTACGAAAAGTATCAAAGACAATCGCACCATATCTATCTATTCGTTCTATTCGATACAAGATTATTTGTTATAGACCATTTGGTGTACAAGAAGAATATAAAGATGTATTAAAAGCACCAACATCTGAAGAACTACAAGAACATGCTAATATTGCTAAAGAATTAGGAATAAAAGATGTAGTAATCATATAGCCTACGTGGATAACCATGTAGGTTTTTTTTAATATGCCACCAAAACTGCTGCACCAAAATTCTTGTGAATGCATTTGATTCTCCATATACTTATATATAGGTGTTGGGGTATAAAAATATGTCGTTTATGACTAAAACTAACATGGTAGAACAGTCTTGGTATCAGTGTTACCACAAATGTGATGATAGATACAAAGCGATGAAATAATTTTATGGTGGATGATAATTATGGCTAAATATACAGTATATAACTATTCGGTAGAAAATATAATTTCTTGGATTTCTAGTGGAGAGATTGCGATTCCTGAAATGCAAAGACCTTTTGTATGGGATACAAGTAAAGTTCGTGATTTGATGGATTCTTTATATCAAGGATATCCTGTTGGTTACATTATTATTTGGAAGAATCCAGATGTAAAACTAAAGGATGGAACTTTTAGTACTGGGAAAAAGATTGTGATTGATGGTCAACAAAGAATCACAGCATTAACAGCTGCTATTGCTGGACAAGAAGTTATTAATCAAAACTATAAGAAGGTAAGAATCAAGATTTCATTTAATCCTGTTGATGAAAAGTTTGAAGTATATAATCCAGCAATTGGTAAAGATAGTAAGTTTATTGACGATATTTCAGAACTATTTAAACCTGGTTTTAGTGATTTTAATTTTTCTATTGAATATGCAAATCAGAATGGAGTAGATCCTTCGGTTATCAATAAAACAATCACAAAATTAAAAGCTATAACTGGCAATAACATTGGTGTTATTGATTTAAATCAAGACTTGGATATTGAAACAGTTACAGATATTTTTATTCGTATTAATTCTAAGGGTACTGTTTTATCACAAGCTGATTTTGCAATGTCTAAAATTTCTTCTAATGAAAAATATGGTGGAGATATTATTAGAAAAACGATTGATTATTTCTGCCATTTGAAGCAAAGACCAATGGATGTTGAAGCTATTAGAGAAAATGATTCTGCTTTTTCTAAATTAGAAGAATTTGAAAAGATTAAATGGGTGGCTAATAACAATGATGATATTTATACTCCATCCTATTCTGATGCGTTACGTGTTGCGTTTACTTCTCAATTCAAAAGAGGAAGATTAGCTGATTTAGTCAGCTTATTATCTGGTAGAAACTTCAGAACAAGAGATTATGAAGAAGAAATAGAGGAAGATTCATATAATAAATTACATGCTGGAGTAATGAAGTTTGTTAATAAAACAAATTTTGATCGATATATGATGATTATTAAATCAGCAGGTATTATAGATGCTTCATTAATTCGTTCTGATAACGTATTAAACTTTGGATATATTTTATATTTATTGATGAAAGACAAAGGTATTGATCCATCTATTATTGAAACTGTTGTTAGAAAATGGATGATTTTATCAATTCTAACAGGTAGATATTCTGGATCTCCTGAATCTATGTTTGATTATGATGTGAAGCGATTTGATACAAGTGATCCACAAGAATATTTAAAACAAATCGAGCTAGGGCAATTATCTGATGCTTATTGGCAATATACACTTCCAGAAAGATTGAATACTGCTGTTTCTAGTAGCCCATATTTCAAAGTGTTCTTGATGGCACAAGTGAAGATGGAAGACAAAGGTTTCTTGTCGGAACAAATTAAAATTAGAGATTTGATTAATAATCATGGAGATATTCATCATTTATTCCCTAAGAACTATCTTCAAAAGAACGGATTAGATAATAAAAATTTATATAATCAAATTGCTAATTATGCAATGACACAATCTGAAATCAATATTCGTATTAAGGATGAAGCTCCTAAGAATTACATGAGTAAAGTCTTAGAACAAATACAAACAAAACAACCATATATTGGTGGAATTGTTACTGAAGAAGAACTAAAGGAATCTTTTAGACAAACATGTATTCCGGAAGAATTCGTTAATTATGATGTAAGTAATTATCAAGAATTCTTAGAAAAGAGAAGAGTACTTATGGCTAAGAAAATTAGAGAATTCTATGAGGCTTTATAAACAATTCGATATAGATGAGAAGTATATTGATAGAAGTGTTAGTATGTTGAGCTACTAATGCTTCTTTTTATATTTATGCAAAATTAGTGATATAAGTTTTATAAAACTTATTGACAGTTGTAACCTATAAATGTAATATCTAATTGTGATAAGTTTTTTAAAACTTAAAAGGAGATACAACATGGCTACTAACTTATCTTTATTAAATGACTCATTAGAAAAGAAATTATCTTTATCAGGTGATTTAGCTTCAAATATTTCTTTAGAAATAAAAGCAATTTGTTTCTTAAACTTAATAGCAAAAACAGAAAATAGTTTAAACGATATTGATTTTAGTGATAGAGATAATACATATAAAGTTTTAGATAATATTTCAAAAAAAATACAAGATAATAACTTGTCTGAAATTTTAAATGATATTAATCAATCAAATATATTTACTTATAGTAAAGCTCTAAATGAAGTTTATTTAGAACTTCAAAAGTTAAATGAAAAAGAATTGTTAGATTTGTTTGATCTTTCCACAGAAAAATATAGAGGAAAAGTAGATGGAAATTGGTCAACGAGTAAACAAATTTCAGAAGTGATTCTAGACTATGTTGATGTAAATGAGGCAGAAAGTATTTTGGATTTATGTTCTGGAGAAGGATATTTGCTAAGTAAATGTGTAGATATAAATCCAAATCTTAAAGTAACAGGATATGAAATTTATACAGGTGCTAGTTTAATTAGCAAAATGAGATTATATCTTCATAAAGCAAACTATTATATCTATAACGCTGATATATTACAGACAAAATTAAATGACAAATATGATGTTGTGTTTGCTGATTATCCTTGGGCTATTCACTTAAATGAAGAACCGGTTAACGATAGCAATATGATTGTTTCATATAATAAAAAATTAATAAGATCAGACTGGAATTTCATGCTTAAAGCAATTAATGCTATAAAAGAAACAGGTAAAGCTATTGCTTTAGCACCTTTAGGAATCTTATGGTCTACAAATAATGCGGATGAGACAACTAGAAAAGAAATCATAGATAAAGGATTACTAGAATCAATTATGATTATGCCTGCTGGAACATATCAAGGAACTATGGTTTCATATTGCTTAATGGTATTCTCATATCATAATTCTGAAGTGAAATTTATAGATGCAAGTGATGCTGTAATTGATACAAAAAGTGCATATAAAACAATCAATAATGAATTGATTCATGATTTATTACATGCTAGTCAATCAGAAAAGATTAAGTTAATACCTAATGAAGAAATAAAAGATTTAGATTATTCTTTAGAATACAAGCGTTATTTCAACAATTTAAAAGAAATAAAATTAATTAATCCTAAAAAACTAAATGAAATAAGTGAAGTATATAGCGGCTATCAATATACATCTAAGAATCTAACAGAGTTAGAACCAGGTGAAGGTAATATTAGTATTTTAAAAGTAACAAATGTAGAAGATGGAATGATTGATTATGAGTCAATGGTTAGTGCAAACATTGATGAATCAAAAGTAGAAAAATATTTATTAAAAGAAAATGATATTTTATTAGCTTCTAAAGGTACTGTCTTTAAATTAGCTGTAGTTACAAATATTGGGAATAAGAAAGTTATTCCACATAATAATTTCTCTGTAATACGAATAACAGATCAAACAGTAAATCCAGTATATATATGCAATTATTTGAATAGTTCAACAGGTAGGAGGTTCTTGGAGTCAATTCAAACAGGATCAATCATTAAAATGATTAATAAAAATGCTTTATTAGAATTGTCAGTACCTATTGTTGATCAAGATACACAAGAAGTCATTGCAAATAGATATACAATTCTTAAAGATAATGCACAAGAATTGAAATTAAAATTGAAAACTGTTCTGGAAAAACTAAATTCTATTTATGAAGATGAAGTTGGTGACTAGTTATGGCACTAGAAGTAAGTGAATATATTGCACTTGAAGAGAAAGTTATTCGTAAAATCAAGAATGAATTAAATGTAGCAAATCGTTCAAATGAAATAGAGAGTTATCTCAAAAAGATTGATTGTCTAGATTTATTAGAAAACTATAATCGATATTTTGATATCAGAAATGCAAAAATTATTATCTTAGGAGAATCTCAAATCGAACAAAAAGATATGGAAATCATTGCAAGAAGAAATGGTATTCATCCAGATAGATTAGAATTTCATCTAAATTATGAAAAGAATAAGCATTTTGACATAAGAAAACTTAGAAATAACTATAATTACAGCGATATTATTGTAGGACCAATTGCTCATAGAATAGTGGGAACTGAAGGATATAGTAGTGCAATAGCAATGATAGAACATAATCCTTCAGAGTTTCCTAAACTAAATAAAGCTGTATCAAACAAAGAATTGAAGATTACAAAAGAATCATTTGAAAGATGCATTAGAAACACACAACTATATTTAATGAAGAATGGATATTAAAGATATAAAATATAGATAATAAGGAGGTATCATCATGATTTTGAATAAGAAAGAAATGACAGAAGAAGATATAAAACATCAATTTATTACTCCTGCAATTGAGAACAAAGGATGGGACCCTTCTAAGATAGCTATGGAAAAAAGAATAACTGATGGGAAAATCAATATCAAGGGTAATGTAGTTGTTCGCTTTTCTCCTAAAAAAGCAGATTATGTTTTATATATTGAAAAGAACTATCCGATTGCGATAGTTGAAGCAAAAGATAATAACCATTCTATTTCATCTGGCATGCAACAAGCTAAGGAATACTGCACTATGATGGATGTCCCTTTTGCGTATTCTTCAAATGGTGATGGTTTTGAAGAATATGATTTTTTGACTGGCAAAGAAAGACAATTAGGTATTAATGAATTTCCTGCTCCTGGTGAATTGATAGAAAGATATAAAACTGAAAGAAATAATGGAAAAGGAATTACAGAAATAGAAGAAAAAGTTATTAAACAGCCTTATTATTCAAGCCAAACTACATATGATCCTAGATATTATCAAGCAAATGCGGTTAACCGTACATTAGATGCAATCGTTAGAGGTCAAAACAGAATTCTTCTTGTGATGGCTACTGGTACAGGAAAAACTTATACAGCCTTTCAAATTGTGTATCGTTTATTAAAAGCGGGACTAAAAAAGAAAATTTTATATTTAGCTGATAGAAATGTATTGGTGGATCAATCTATTGAACAAGATTTCAAACCGTTAAAAAAAGAAATTCATAAAGTAAACTATCAAAAAGATGATCCTGATACGATTACAGCCTTTCAAGTATATTTTTCTTTATATCAGCAGCTATCAGGGAGTGAAGAAAATACAGAAGTAGATGTTGATGAGGAAGTTATTTCAAAAATCAGTCAACTATTTAAACCGAATTTCTTTGATCTAATCATTGTTGACGAGTGTCATAGAGGTTCAGCTAAGAGTGATAGTAATTGGAGAAAAGTACTAGAATATTTTTCTGATGCAACACAAATTGGTATGACTGCTACACCAAAAGAAACAGATTCGATTTCAAATATTGATTATTTTGGTGAACCTGTTTATACATATAGTTTAAAAAATGGTATAGAAGATGGATTCTTAGCACCATTTAAAGTTATCAATATTACAACTGATATTTCTGAAGGTTGGAGACCATATAAGGGACAAAGAGATAAGAACGGTCAAGAAATAGAAGATCGAACTTATACAAATAGTGACTTTGATTACAATGTAATAATTGAAGATCGTATAGAACAAGTAGCTATTGAAATTACTAAATATTTAAAGAGTACGGATAGATATCAAAAAACTATTGTTTTCTGTGCTACAGAAGATCATGCTGAAAGAATGCGTATAGCTTTGACTAATCTAAATAGTGATATGTGTCAAGAAAATCCAGATTATGTTGTAAGAATTACTGGAAGCGATACATATGGCAAAAGTAAATTAGACTATTTTATTTCTATTAGAAATGAAGGTCCTATTATTGCGACAACATCGAAGTTATTATCTACTGGTGTTGACTGTAAAATGGTTAAGTTAATTGTGCTAGATCAATGGATTAATTCGATGACAGAATTCAAACAAATTATTGGCAGAGGAACTAGAATTCGAGAAAAAGAGGGAAAAACGCACTTTGTTGTAATGGATTTCAGAAATGTCACTAGACTATTTAGTGATCCAGATTGGGATGGCCCTATAGAAATGAAAGATGGTTATGAACCACAAATCCCTCTTATGGTTAGTGAGAATTTACCAATTTATAATCCGAATGGCGATGAACCTGACATGCCAATCTCTCCTTTGGTAAAACCAATTATAGATAAATACGGTTGTAGAGTTGAGGTTATAAATAAACGTGTTTCGGTGTACGACACTAGTGGTAAGTTGTTAAAAACTGAAAGTATTGTAGACTATACAAAAACCAATGTTCAAAATGAATACGCTTCTTTAGATGATTTTATTAAATCTTGGACTACTAACGCAAAGAAAGAAGAAATTATAAAATTATTTCATGATCTAGGGATTGATTTTGAACAAATGAAACAAGAAGAAGGAATGGAAGATGTTGATGACTTCGACTATATTTGTCATGTTGCATATGATAAAAAACCTTTAACTAGAAAAGAAAGAGCTGAGAATGTAAAGAAAACAGATTTTTTAAGTAAGTATAGTGATACAGCTCGAGAGGTGTTAGAAACTCTTCTTGATACTTATATGAATGAAGGTATTTACGAAATAGAAACAACTCAAGTATTAAAACTAGAACAATTTAAAAAATATGGAACTCCATCAAAAATTGCAAGTTATTTTGGTGGTAAAGATGGCTATTTAAATGCAATTAATAATTTGCAAAATGTTATTTATGGAGGTGCTTAATAATGGCAAATAATTTATCGGGATTTGTAAAAAATATTAGAGATATCATGCGTAACGATGCAGGTATCAATGGTGACGCACAACGTATCGAGCAAATGGCATGGATGCTATTTTTAAAAGTATATGATGCTCAAGAGCAAAACTGGGAAATGGATGAAAATAATTATGTTTCTATTATTCCAGATAATTGCAAGTGGTCTAATTGGGCTCATGATGATAAAAGTGGAAATGTACTTACAGGGGATGAATTATTAAATTTCGTAAATAATACATTATTCCCAACTCTTAAAAAGCTTGAGGTAAGTAAAGAAACACCAATCAAGAAATCAATTGTTAAAACTACTTTTGAAGATGCAAACAACTATATGAAAGATGGTGTTCTTTTAAGGCAAGTAATCAATGTGATTGATAGTTTAGAGTTAGATAATTATGAAGAAAGTCACGCTTTTGGTGAAATATATGAATCAATTTTAAAAGAACTACAAAGTGCTGGTTCTGCGGGTGAGTTCTACACACCTAGAGCTGTTACTGATTTCATGACTAAAATGATTAACCCTCAAATTGGTGAAACAATGGCGGATTTTGCTTGTGGCACTGGAGGATTCTTAACCAGTTGGTTAAAGGAATTGGAAACAAAAGTAAAAACAACAGAAGATAGGAAACAATTTGATCAATCAATATATGGCGTTGAAAAGAAGCCGTTCCCATACATGCTTTGTATTACAAATATGCTTTTACATGGTGTAGATGTACCTAAGATTGAGCATGGAAATTCCCTAACACATAATGTTTTAGATTATACGGAAGATGATAAATTTAATGTTATCTTAATGAATCCACCTTATGGAGGTAGTGAAAAAGATGATGTTAAGAATCATTTTCCATCTGATTTATCAAGTAGTGAAACAGCAGACTTATTTGTTTCCGTTATAATGTATCGTTTAAAGAAAAATGGTAGAGCTGCAGTTATTCTTCCTGATGGATTCTTATTTGGTACAGATAATGCTAAAGTAGCAATTAAGAAAAAACTACTAAGCGAGTTTAATTTACATACAATTATTAGAATGCCTCATAGTGTATTTTCGCCTTATACATCAATCACTACAAACATTCTATTCTTTGATAATACTCATCCTACAGAGGAAACTTGGTTCTATCGTTTGGATATGCCAGAAGGATATAAGAATTTTTGTAAGACAAAACCAATGAAGTTAGAACATTTCCAACCTGCAATTGATTGGTGGAATAATCGTGAAGAGATTAATATTGATGGTTTTGATAAATCAAAGAAATATACTTATGCTGAATTAGAAGAAAAAGGCTTTAATATTGATTTATGCGGATACCCGCATGAAGAGGAAGAAATTCTTCCACCAAAAGAACTAATTCAACAATATCAAGAAAAACGTAAGAGTTTAAACGCTGATATCGATAGAATACTAGCTCAAATTACAGATATTTTAGGGATTGATTTAGAGGAGAATGAATAATGGAAGATAGAATGACAGCTCAACAGCTGAAGAATTCTATTCTTCAAATGGCTGTTCAAGGCAAGTTGGTTCCACAAGATCCTAACGATGAACCGGCTTCCGTTTTATTAGAAAGAATTAGAAAAGAAAAAGAACAACTAATTAAAGAAGGTAAGATTAAGAAAAATAAGAATGAATCTTATATTTTTCGTGGTGCCGATAATTTACATTATGAGCAGATAGGTAAAGATGTTAAATGTATAGAAGATGAATT
>CAVCUC010000014.1:0-39201 GCA_963605225.1 bacterium | reverse complement strand
GTAAATACACACGTGGAACAAAAGAAGATTTTGAAAATACCGTATTCTACGATAGTGGCGACACTACTACGAATCTCTGGAGACAGTTTGTTTATTATATCATTGTGAAATACCCACGCACATTAATTGGTGAAAATGATACCGTAGTAAGTAACAACATTACAATAAAGATTGAAGGTTATGATGGAGAAACTAAAACAGGTAGTAATACTGCTAGTTATACTTATGTTGCACCAGATTTGAGTTATAAGGGAGATAATCAGTCAGTTTCAAAATATAGTCCTATGGCATTGACTGGTGGTATTAACGTATTAGAAAGTGGTCAAAGTATTGAAAGTTTTGACTTTGGAATCTATATTAATTCACGTGGATTCGAAGCTTCAGAAGAAGGAACGAAACCGTATACGACTGTTTTAGAAGATGGTTTTCTTACAATTGATCAACAATCAAAGCTTAATCCAGAAGATTATAGTTTCAAAAGCTTTTATGTAAGCCAGTTTAATGAAAATGGGTATAGAATCGACCCTGAAAAAGGATATGTGGATGTATTGAATGAAGATTATTCTTCTTATCAACCTGTTAAGGTACAGGTGAAAACAACCGATAATCTAGATAGTTGGATAGATGTTGGAGAAATCATTTGCCAATCAAAATCAAGCTTTTACTGGAAGGGTAAAGATGGAAGCGAACAAATTGTTGATTCTAAAAATAGAGTAAATCTACCAAGTAATGTGTACGATATTCGCTTTGTACATACTGGAACAAGTTACTCGTTTAATTTTAGAGCATACCTGAATGTAGAATTACATCCTACAGAGAATATATTGGAGCAAGTAAAAGATAGGTATTATATTGATCTTTATAACGTTGATAGTGGCTATGCCATGAATGAAGCTGGCGAAATATTTGGTGATCATACAAATTATCTCTCCAATAATCTCAAAACGATTATTGCAAATAATGATAATGAAATTTACGGCCAAGAAGTTTCACATTCATATGCCAAGGAACGATATTATAGATTAACTCCAAAATCTTATTGTGAAAAGTCAGCATCAACACCAGAATCAGAAGTTACGAATAGTAGGGAAAAAGTGCATTATCAGCTAAAATATTACGAGTATGTAGGGTCTAATGTACTATCAATACAAGAATTAATTGACACGAATGCGATAACAGAACAGCGGGAAGGGATATTCTATGAACTTCTTCCTATTGGTATGGAGATAGATCTTGACTCAATAGTGGTAAAAACTTATTCGATATACGAACAAAAGCAAAAAGAATGTGACTATACAATTGAAATGATTGAAAATTGGCGTGAGTCTGGTAGAACTATGTTGAAGATTCATGTGACAGTTCCAGATGATGTGACAAATTACGATAATGATATCTATACCACTTCAAAAACTGCAAAATCGGGGTTGACGGTAGATTTTAACGCATATAATACATGGATAAATATTCAGGACTATGGTAAGACGGTTGTAAATAGCTTTGCGTATTATTCACTAGATGGAGATCTTGTTAATGGAGAAGCTGATACTGGAGGGACAATCAAGGATAAAGAATTATTTAAAGATTTAGATGATGATGGTAATCCACCAGATGCTGCAAAGAATGTGCATTATGCGCAAAATACAACAACATTTGATCCTTTAACAGCTGCAGAATTAGGTTTCCGTAAGTATGTTAAAGCTACTGATGAACAAAGCTATGGAGTTTCTTCAAAGGTAGCTGCTACAGGAACATATACTTATCAACTACGTTTTGCGAACGGTAAAAATGTAACATCAGACAATGTTGTAATGTTTGACGTATTAGAATCTGCTTATGGAAGTAATCCTTATTGGCGTGGGACATTAAAAGCTATCAATACGACACATATAAAAAGTAAAGGTATTGAACCAGTTATTTACTACTCAACTTATCAAGGATTTACGAATCTAACGGTAGATAGTGATCAAGCTGATTTAACAAATACTACTATTTGGTCAACTACAGCGCCAGAGAATATGGCTGATGTTACGGCAATTGCAATTGATATGAGCAAAAAGAAAGATGGCACTAATTATGTATTCCAACCAGAAGAAGCTGCACTATGTTATATTACGATGACAGCACCTAGCAATTACGAAGATTATATAGATAATCCAAGTACGGATACAGATGAGACTGTATATGCTTATAACAGTGCATATATCCAAACAACGTCTAAATTAATTGATGGTGGAAGTGAAAGTTCATCAATAACAGAGTGTTCTCCAGTTACGGTATCCCTAAAAGCACCAGAAGTGGAAATCCATAAGAGTTCTGATCCGGCAAGTGGAACACAAGAAAATCCGACGGATGTAGAAATGGGTGGAACAATTACCTATAATCTTGCAATTAGTAATACAGGTAAGGCTGAAGCAATTTACAATCTTAAAGTTGAAGATGTGATTCCTGATGGATTAACGATTCAAGAAGATGAGATTCAATATTACTTAGGTAGCAACGCTTCTAAACCTGTATATGTTAAAGATGCTACTCGTGTTTCTGTAACAAGAGAAGGTCAGAAGCTAGAATTCTCTATAGATAAGTTAGATGCAGGTGAGACGATTCATTTACTAGTTCCAACTACGGTTGCTAAAGTTGGAAAGGTATTTGAAAATACAGCAAAACTTACAGAATTCAATGGAAAAACATGGAATTTTGAAAGTGAAACAACTTGGCATAAAACAGAAGAGGGATACGAACTACCAAAGACTGGTGGAAATGGAGTCTTTACGATGTATTTCGCTGGGGTAGCATTAATCTTTGCTAGTGTATTAGGATTGACAGTAAAACGTAAAAGAAAGAGTCAAATCTAATTGACTTTGTAGATTTTGTAAGAGTAGATGTAAAAATATCGATAAGAAAAAGAGGTGGCAACGAACTAGGATGAAATTTCATCTTAGAGGCGTTATCCTCTTTTCTTATAAGAAAGTAAGGTTTTATGAAGGATTTTTAGCAAGAAACGGTTATATTTGACTAACTTATATAATTGCCTTGCTTAAAAAAACTACGAAAAATTTAGGATATTTTACAAATTGTGAATGAATTCATAAATAGAGGTAAGGAATATGAAAAAGACTTTAATGGCTACCATCTTGGCAGTGTTTATGATGTTTGGTAGCATCCCGTTTTGTTATGTAAATGCGGAAGAACTAGAACAAAATAATGAGAAAAATGAAAATGTTGTTAATGAACAAGAAGGACTAGCAAGCATTATATACAATAATATTTTTTCCTCAACTCCAGTAACTGATACTGGTAGTTTAACAATTAGTAAAACAGTTACTGGTACAGGAACACCTGATGCTAGTACATTGTATGAATTTACGGTTACAAAAGATGGTGTTGCCGCTAGTGGTCAATATAGTGTTGATGGTGGAGAAGTAAAACCTATTCCAGATAATGGAAAGATTAGTTTAAAAGCGAATCAAAGTGCGTTACTTACGGGACTTGAGGTAGGAGAGTACATCGTAACGGAAACTACGCCAACTCAATCAAACTACAAATCAACAACATATTCTGTAAATGGTGGAACAACAGCATCTGGTACATCAGCTAAGGTTACTGTAACAGCAACTCCAGATAGCACAAATGGAGGATGGAAAACAGAAGATGGAATGCCAGTAGAAGATGATGAAGGTTATTTTACTTATACAATTACAAAAGACCAAATAGATGTTGATGGAAACATTACTGTTGATTGCGACTTATTAGCAGAATATATGGAATCTATAATGAAATATAACCAAAACTTACGAGCAAATACTTTCAAAATTAAGTTTATTAATGAAACAGGAACTAGTATTTATTATCAAGATTATGAATTTGATACAGTCAATTGGATTTCTGTTGGTGATACATATACAACATCAGATACTCTAACCATGTTAAATACAAATGAAGATGCCGATGATAAGTCTGCTGGGTATGGTTGGGGTGATGCTTGGCAACAAATATATTCATTTTTAACTGGTAAAACAAATACTGCAGGATCTTTAAATGCAAAAGGATTTGATGGAAATAATATAAGACTTGCGATTTCTCCACTTAGATGTATTAATCCGGCGATTGTTTCTTATTTTAATAGTAATCCAGGCGTTGGTACATTAACGGGAAATACAACAACTGATAGTGCACAAAGAATAACACTAAAACAAATGAACGCTTTCCCAGAGCTTATTAAACAAGAATTTACTTTCAAAAACTCAGAAGGCAATGATATTACTTTAGAAGCTGATAGTAATAGAACATATGCTGATTTTATCTGTGCATTCTATGGAGTTGATTCATTAGATGAGTTAACTGTTGCTCAAAAATACAATGTGCTAGGTACTGGTTATAATGGTTCAACTGCTATGCCTTATGCTGGCCAAAGTGCTATTACGACTTATTATTCCAATCTTTCTGGAACAATATCTAATTGGTGTATTCCTTATGCAGATTTAAATGATGGAATTCTTGATTATTTCAAAACATGGGGATTTAGCAATGCTCGTATTGAAGCAGGTAAAATACTAAAATCAGGTGGAAAAGAGTTTAGTACAGATGATGCTGCAACATATGCTTATCAACAAGATTACTTTTTATTAGAATCTGACCCAGAAATATTAGAGATGGCATATGACTACTTATATAGTCGTTGCATAAGATTCTCTTTAGATTCAGATACTAGACCAGTTTCAACATCTATAGACGATAATAATACTTCAGACGATAGTGTTGGTGGAATAAAAGAATATATGGATAAGAAGGAAGAAGCTACTGCTAATATAAAAGCTATCTTCAATAATGGTGAAGTAATTGCAGATGGTGCATCCGTAACATTAGATAGCGTTAAAGGATTTATTGAAGTTCCTAATGCATGGAATCAATTTAGATATTATGACTTTGGATTTAAATTTACTTTTAAAGCTGGCAACAAACAAGATGAAACAACAACAGTGTCTTTCACAAATATTTATGAAAAAGAAAGTTCACCTACTCCTACGTCAACACCAACTATTCCTACAAATAAAACAACAAATACAACTGTTGTTTATCAACTAGTAAGAACAGATACAAAAAAATAATGAGAGAAATGAAAATAAGAGATCGTAAGATCTCTTATTTTGCTAGTGAAGCAATAGAACGTGGTTTAACATCATCTGGTATTTTATTGTATGTTCTACCATTTAGTTCTTCTTGCCATGCTTTTCTTGCTTCTTGTAGGATTTCTGGTTGTTCTAATAAATGAATAGCAGTTAATCCAAGTATCTTTGAACAATAACGCATATATTTATGGGCTACAGAACCTTTTCCTTGACTAACGATTTGCCAAGAGTGGCCACCACTATTTGGTGCCCAAGTTGCTGTATGGATTTGTGCGGTAGGAGTATTCCAACTAACATCACCTACATCTGTTGAACCAGAACTACCTCTTGTGAATGTAATTTCTTCATAAGGTAAAGGTTCACCATAAAAGTCATCGTTCAAACGGGCTTTCACTTTTTCTTTATCTTCTTTTAAGAGGAGTTTACTTTCATATCGAAGTAAAGATTCACCTTTTTTCGATGAGCTACTAGCAGTAATTTCTTTGATAAATGTTAGTTCATCCTCTGTTAACTCTGGAGCACTAATCTCTTGCATAGATGCATATAATGCTTTTTCTAATGGTTTATTAGGAATAACTTCAGCACATGTTTTGATAAGTTCGTGTTTTACAGTTGTTTCTGTAGCCATTGCCATACCTTCAGCTATTAAATTCACTCTACGATATAGTTCTTGCGCTTCTTCGCTTTTTGGGGCACGAATTAGGTATAAAACAGACGCATGTGGTTGCACAACATTAGGAGATAAACCACCACCATCAATAATTGCATAATGGATACGAGCAGAATCACTCATATGTTCTCTTAAGAAGTTTGTGCCTACATTCATTAATTCTAGAGCATCCAATGCACTTCTTCCTTTTTCAGGATTAGCTGCAGCGTGAGAGGCGATACCACTAAATGTATAAAGAACTTGGATATTTGCTAAAGAAGAGCCTTGTGCTACTTCTGTTAATTCTGATGGATGCCATGTTAATGCACAATCTAGTTCGTCAAATATGCCACTTCTAGCCATAAATGCTTTACCACTACCACCTTCTTCACCAGGACAACCATAATAAATTACAGTTCCTGAGTGATGAGTTTTTTCTAAGTAATCTTTAAGTACTAAAGCAGCACCTAGTGATCCTACGCCAAGAAGATTATGGCCACAACCATGTCCATTACCACCTTTTACTAAAGCTTCTTCATGAGCGATACCAGCTTTTTGACTTAAACCACTTAATGCATCAAATTCTCCAAGAAAGCCAATGACAGGTTTACCAGAACCATATCTAGCAGTAAAAGCAGTAGGAATATCAGCTACATTTGTTGTAACTTCGAAACCTTCTTTTTCTAAGTAATCTTCTAATAATTTACTAGATTCAAATTCAGTAAATGCTGTTTCAGGGTGATCCCAGATTTTATCAGCTAATTCATCTAATGATGCAGCTTCTTTACCAACGATTTCTAAATATTCACTCATATTAGTCCTCCATAAAGTAATACATAATGATTTCAAAAGCACATTTATAACCAATGAGTAGACTATCTTTTAAGATATATTCTTGTCTAGTATGAGCTCCTGCTCCACTTACCATGCCAGGACATACTGCAGGGATACCTAAAGATAAAGGAATATTACAATCTGTACTACTAGCAATAATTTTCGGCATTTCCTCATAGTATTTAGCGATGATATTTGCAGTGCGACTTGTTAATTCGTTGAGTTTATCTTGATCTACAAGACTACTACATGGTCTTTCACCAAGCAAAGTAACATTTACTGTTACTCCTTTATTACGGTATGTTTCAATCACACTATTAAAATGCTTACGCATAAATGCTAAATCTTCTTTACTATCACTACGGTATTCATATAACATTTCTGCTTGTTCAGCGATTGTATTAACACTTGTGCCACCTTGTATTGTGCCAACATTATATGTTGTTTTACCTTTTGATACAGGAGGTTTTAATTCATATAAAGTATCAATCATGCTAGCAAGATATTGGATAGCGTTACGATTACCAAAGGAACCAAAGCTATGACCACCTTCAGTAAGAACTTCTACTTTATACCGTTCACTTCCTACAGCGTCATTACATAGTCCATTTAAATAGCCATCAAATGAACAGAATTCTTCAATTCGACCTTTATATGTTTCACATATCTTTTTACTACCTTTAAGATTACCTAATCCTTCTTCACCTGTATTTCCTACAAAGATAAATCCTTTATTATCTTTAGGTTGTAGATGATTTTCTAATACGTATTTAGCAACTAATAGTAAAGCAACTAGATTAGCTGTATCATCTCCAACTCCTGGACAAGCGATTTTATCTTCAGTTTCTACTAAAGGTAGAGTACTAGTGTCAGGGAATACAACATCCATGTGTGCCATATAGACGTTTACGGGATTAGAATCTGTTACATTAATAGGACATACTACATTTAGTGCTTCATCAATATATGCTTGTGTGCCACCATTTTGATGAAACCAATTCTTTACAAACTCTGCTCTTTTTTCTTCATGATTACTAGGAGAAGGAATTTGTGCTAGTTCTACAAGTAAGTCATGAGCGTAAGTACGATGTGCTTCAATATAATTTAATATTTCTTGATTCATAAACAGAATCCTTTCTATTTGCTGTAATATACCACAAAGAAAATCATATGGAACGAATAAATATAAAACATTGGTGAAAAATGAAATTAACGATAAATCTAGTTTGATAGGGAAATCATAAAATTGGTATAATGAATCCGTTTATTAAAGGAGAACATATGAGAGTAGTAATAACTGTAGTTGGTAAAGATAGACCTGGTATTTTAGCTTTTGTTAGTACAAAGTGTGCTGATTATAATGTGAATATTGTCGACGTAACACAAAAAGTATTACAAGATTTATTCACTATGATTATGATCGTTGAAATTCCTGAAGGATTAGAACTTCAAAAGTTTTCAAATGATATGCAAGAACTAGGTGAAAAACAAGGATTGAAGATTCACGTAATGCATGAAGGAATCTTTAATGCCATGCATACAATATAGAGGTTATTATGTGGACATCAACATCAGATAGTATATTAGAAACAATTCACATGATTGAAGAAGAAAATCTAGATATTCGTACAATTACAATGGGTATTAATTTACTAGATTGTGCAGATACAGATATCAATAAATCATGTGAAAAGATCTATAACAAAATTACAACAAAAGCAAAAGACTTAGTAAAAGTAGCGAAAGAGATTGAAGGAGAATATGGTATTCCTATTATCAATCAAAGAATTACAGTTACACCTATTTCTATGCTTGTTAGTGTATCAGGAGGAAATCCTGTTCTATATGCTAAAACATTAGATAAAGCAGCTAAGGCAGTAGGAGCCTCTTTTATTGGTGGATATTCAGCACTATGTCAAAAAGGAATGACACCAGGAGATAAAGCATTAATTGAATCTATCCCTGAAGCACTAGCAACTACAGCTATTGTTTGCTCATCGGTAAATATTGGCTCTACTAAAGCCGGAATTAACATGGATGCGGTTAAACTCATGGGAGAAGTTGTTGTAGAAGCTGCTGAGAGAACTAAAGAAAATGAATGTTTTGGCGCAGCAAAGTTAGTTGTGTTCTGTAATGCTGTAGAAGATAATCCATTTATGGCTGGTGGTTTCCATGGCGTATCAGAACCAGATGTAGTTATTAATACAGGTGTATCTGGACCTGGTGTAGTTCGTGAAGCAGTACGTAAAGCAGGAAAAGATGCTTCCATGAATGAAATTGCTGAAATCATTAAGAAAACAGCATTTAAAGTTACTCGTATGGGACAACTTGTTGGTACTGAAGCTGCAAAAAGATTAAATGTTCCTTTTGGAATTGTTGATTTATCTTTAGCACCTACTCCTGCAGTTGGTGATTCTGTTGCGAGAATTTTAGAAGAAGTAGGTATTGAAACTTGTGGAGGACCTGGAACTACAGCAGCATTAGCAATGTTAAATGATGCTGTTAAGAAAGGTGGAGTCATGGCATCTTCATCTGTTGGTGGATTATCTGGAGCATTTATCCCTGTATCTGAAGATGCCGGTATGATTGAAGCTGCAGAAAAAGGTATCTTAACAATTGAAAAGCTAGAAGCAATGACAGCAGTATGCTCAGTTGGATTAGATATGATTATTATTCCAGGTGACACAAGTGCGGCTACAATCTCTGCAATTATTGCAGACGAGGCAGCGATTGGTATGATTAACATGAAGACAACAGCTTGCCGTTTGATTCCAGCTATTGGTAAAAAAGCAGGAGAAAAGCTTGTGTTTGGTGGCTTATTAGGTGAAGGTCCTGTTATGCCTGTTAAACAAACAAACGCTGAAGTAATGATTAATCGTGGTGGACGAATCCCTTCCCCAATCAATGCATTAAAAAATTAGTAAGATGGTCACGAAAGTGGCCTTTTTCTTTCGCTAAAATGGAAGGGCATAAGTTATAATTAGCATAAAGAGGTGGGGTATAATGAGAAAAATAAAAATTATTTTAGTGTGCTTTTTAACTTGTTTATGTGGTTGTTCAAGTGGTCAAACAGTTTCTGCGCCACAAAGTACAAGCGCAACAAGCGAAATAAGCGAAACGGAAGAAAGTTACAATACTATAGAATTACAGGATATAGATAGTTTTTATGAATCAGAAAATAATGATTCATTTAAAACAGCAACAAATATCTATACAGATTATGCATTAAAGCTATTCAAGGATACATATAAGGATAATGAAGAAAATAGTTTGATTTCTCCATATTCATTATTTGCGGCATTATCAATTGTGTCTAATGGTACAAATAATGACACGAAAAAGTTAATGGAAACTTTTCTTGGTATGAGTGTAGATGATTTAAATCAATTTAATTATGATATTCAACATCAGTCTTATGGTGTAGATAGTGCAAATGGATTATGGTTTAATTTGGGGACAGAATTAACTTTAAAAGATAGCTTTAAAGAAACTATTGCGAATTATTATGGCTTAGATAGTTTAAATGAGTCAGACTTTACTGGTAATATTCCTAATCTTGTTGCGGATATAAATGCATGGGCAAGAGAAAAAAGTAATGAAACAATCGATAATATTATTCAAGAGGAAAATATTGATGATAGTACATGTTTCTTGTTGTTAAATGCATTATCTAGTACGGGTGAATGGAAGGCAGAATTCGACGTGAATAAAACTTATACCGAAGAGTTTCATAATTTAGATGGTTCTACAGGAAATGCAACGATGATGCATAGCGAAGAAGAAGGATATTGGCATACCGATACATGTGAAGGGTTTGTAAAAGATTTAAATAATGGTACTTCTTTTGTTGGTATTCTTCCAAATGAAGATATTGATTTTGATGAGTTTGTTAGTAGTTTAGATACTGAAACAATAATGAATTTAATCAATAATAAGATTGATGTAGAAAATATTGACGAGGAAAAAATGACTGCAGATTTGCATATAACGCGTTTATCTTTCCCTAAATTTCAATTTGATAATGAATATTCTTTGACTAATCATTTGAAAAAATTAGGTCTTTCTAGTTTATTTACTGAATCAGAAGCAGATTTCACCAATATGGTAGATGGGGACTCGGAAAAAATTAATCAATTAAAAGTAGATGATGTCACGCAGAAAACAAATGTTGAAGTAAATGAAAAAGAAGTTAAGATGTCTGCAGTAACAGTTGTATCCGGTGGCATGGGCAATGCAGGACTATCTTATACATATGTTGTTCATGATATTACATTTGATAGACCATTTGTGTTTATGCTTATTGATGACTATTATTTTTCAAAAGAAAAGTTTGGATACGAGGATGATGCGAGAAAGCGTGCACATTTCCCATTATTTATAGGATCAATTAGCTATTTGAATGATGATGAAGTGATTGAACAAAATTCATCTACAAGTGATGTAATAGGACAATGTTATATAAATGTTGATGCAATTAAGGTTAGAACAGCACCTAATTTAAATGCTGAACAAGTTGATGTAGCAACAGTAGGACAACTAAAAGAAGTTTATGAAGTTGTCGAAAATGATGGCTATACATGGTACAGAATAGGTGAAGATAATTGGATTGCTAGTGATGGCTCGTGGGTTTCCTATACACCATACAATTAATGATTTAGAGGATATTCTTACAAATGGAGAGTATCCTTTTTAAATCATATATTTTTATGTTGAATTAACCATATTTTTGATATCATATTTTTATAGATTGGTAGGGATAATATATGAGGAAGATTAATCATTTTATTTTAACTTTATGTGCACTTTGCTTTGTTATAAGTGCATTGAATTTTAACAATATTTATGCAGAAGATAATAAAAATGAAATATCCGGTAAGTATTTAGTGTTTAATTCTAATTCGAATTATGAATTTGAAAATGCTCTTGCATCACAGGACACGGATTCTAATTCTTTAGGAAATATGATGATTGGTGGGGAAATACTGGATATAACAGAGAAAAATGGTGTTCCTGCATTCAAAATGAGTGGGGGGGGAACAAGCCTCTATTATATTTATGGTGATGAATATTTAAATGCTGAAAAAGATGAATGGCATTTAACAGATGATGATGGAAAAAAGGTAGATTCAATCAACCTAAATTCAAAAATTAAAAAAGGCGCAATAATACTTCAAACTTCCAGAGATGGTGAAACTTGGGTCAACGAATATAATGAGACAAATATTTTTAAAACAACACCTGTGCAAACAGATTCTTTTTATAGCGCAAATGATATGCAACTTACAAATGGAACATATTATCGTGTGATTGTTGCTTATGAGCTTGCAAAAAGAAAAGAAACAAAGAAAGCTTTTATTCTAGATGATTGGGATACAAAAAAATGTGCAGAAGTATATGAATTTTATCTATATAATGAGGATTCTGTTAGTGACACAAGTAGTTTAAGTACGAATGTCATGCATTTAGGTGAAACGGTAAAGAAAAAATTGGATAGTGGATATTCGGATGATGAAAAAATAACAAGTGATGATGCTCATTATGGATGGAACATTGGTGATTTTTATATTAAAGGATATAGTGAGAGCGTTAAAAATAATGATGGAAGTATTGTTTTCTTGAAGAATGTAGGAGATCAATTAGAGTTATATTTCACGTTAAATCAAGATATTAATAAACTAAATGATAATGATAAACTACAAATAGCAGAAGATAAAAATGGCTATGATTTAACAATGCAAACTGCGAAACAAAACTTTAAGAAAGGTGCATTGATTATTCAAAAAACGAACTATGAAAATGTAAAAGAAGAGCCAATCATTTATACAAATTATTTAGAAGCAAATACTAGTTTAAATGCAGATACTAAAGTGGAGTTATTTGAAGAAGGGGATTATGAAGTTATTTTAGATTATTCGATAAAAGATTCTCGTAAAGAAGTTCTTGGTACAGGTCTAGGTGTGAACTATGGAGATTATCAAATAAAATTTAGCTTTTCAGTCCGTAATGGAAATTGTATGGTATATCCATTTGAACTAGGCACAACACAGAAAAATGAATTAGCAAATAATTCTGTTACATCTAATGGATTTAGTTTAGATTTAGCAAAATCAAGATATTTAAAAATCAATATCAAAAGGGAAACACTAAGTTCGAATGGTACTAGTTTATCTGAAGATACTAGATTCAATAGTTTAGTGAAAGATGGTGAAGAATATAAAGATGAAGGTATATACACCATTACAGTAACAAATGAATATACGAAATTAACTACTCAAAAGAGAATATATGTTGGAGATAACAAAAAGATTATTGCTTATATGAAATCTGGTTTATCTTTAGAAGAGATAAATAAACAATTAAATGCTGGAGCAACAATTAATGATGAAGGAGAAATTGTTTTGCCAGAAGCAGAAGAAACAAATAAAACCACATCAGAAGAAGTAGTTGAGATAGAGACAACAAAAGAGCCTGAAGAAACAGTAGGTGCTGATAGTGGAATAGAAATACATTCAAAAACAGAAAATAATATTAAAGTGACTACTGAAGAAAAAAAGAAATCATACACTTGGTTTTATATTGCATGTATTGTTGGTATAGTTGCTGGATTAGTAATTTATGTTGTTAATAATAAAAACAACAAAGGAGAATAAATAATATGAAAAAGAAAATGTTAATTATTCTTTCACTTGTTTTGCTAGTTTCTGGATGTGGAAGTAAAAAAGAAGCAACACAAGAACCTGAAGAAACAAAGAAAACAATGACAGTAGAATTTAATGCTTCTCTAGATATTACATTCGATGAAACCAAAGCAAATGTTGAAAATCTTGATGAAAGTGATTTGAATAGTGATGATGTTCTTCAATATAGCAATGATGTTATATATGAAAATTTGATTGAACAACTAGGATCTGATTATTATATCCAAAATATTGAAACGGCATATATTTCAAAAGAATATATTGAAGAACTTGAATATAATTCGAAATCAAATATATTTTTCGGGTATACATTAGAAGACTTAACGAAACAATTTGGCGATAAAAAATATGTTTTTACATTAGGTGATGATGGAACAACGATTGTTACAGAAGTAGAAAATCCAGTTAATTACATGGATAAGGTAATCAAAAATGTTGCAATAGGAACAGGTGTAATTTTAGTCTGTGTGACAGTTTCATCATTAACGGCTGCTTCTGCTCCAGCGGTAAGTGTAATTTTTGCAATGTCCGCTAAAGGAGCGGTGTCTAAAGGTATAAAAGCATTTGCGGTAAGTGGAGTTGCATCTGGTGTAATAACAGGTGTACAAACAGGAAATTTTGATTTAGCAGTACAATCAGCTTTAGAAAATGGCAGTGAAGCATTTAAGTGGGGAGCAATTGCCGGTGCTATAACAGGTGGAGTTAGTGAAGGGGTAGGTTTATACGATGCCTCTTTGAATGGACTGACTATGGATGAAGCGGCGATTATACAAAGAGAAGGATATCCTTTGGACATCATTCGTAATATTAGTAGTATGGAAGAATATCAGGTATATAAAGACGCAGGACTTGTATCTAAAATGGTTAATGGCAAGTTGGCACTAATTAGAGATATTGATATCAATTATGAAAGCATAGGCGCAGATGGTCAAAAGATGACTAACCTTCAAAGAATGGTAAAAGGACTTGCACCTATTGATCCACTCACCGGAAAAAGTTATGAATTGCATCATGTTAATCAAATGAAGGATGGAACTTTAGCAATTTTATCACCATCAGAACATTCTGATAATTATTCCGTTTTACATAAATTAGTGGAATGTGGAGTGCATAATGAGAGTTGCGGTGGACTTACAAATACGGTGTGGAATGAACAACGAAAAGCCTTCTGGCAAGCATTAGCTAAAGGGTATGGAGCGTAATATATGGAAAATGAATTAGAAATGCTTCTAAACGGAAAAGATGATTTTGTTCATGGCATAGGGGCGAAAACAGAAGATATTCTAGATGCCGAAAAGAAATTAAATATTTCTTTTGCTAAAGATTATCTTGAGTATTTGAGCAAGTATGGACAAATTTCGTATGATGGTCATGAATTGACGGGTATTGGTTTTGTGGAACGATTAAATGTTGTTTCTATGACTTTAGAAGAACGAAAATATAATCAAAGTATAAAAGGATATGTTTTAGAAAAAGTAGGATTAGATTCTATAGTGATATGGCAAGATGAAAAAGGAAGAATTTATCAAACAACTCAAAAGAACGATTCGAAGATAATTGCCAATTCTTTATTAGAGTATATTCAAAAATTTTAAAAGATAATAAGCTAAGGCAATGTAAAAAAGCTTTAGCTTTTTTTAAAAATAAGCAAATTATCATATTCAAATATGACAGTTTTAAATATGTCATATTTGAATATGATATACTGTATATGGGTGATGATAATGAAACAATTTTACTTTAGAAAAAAAGAAAAAGAACAAATCAAGCAATTTATTGCAAGTGAAAATAAAAAAGCTTTAGCAATATATGGTAGAAGAAGAACAGGAAAAACAGAGTTAATCTTAAATGCAATAAATGATTTAGAAGATAGGGCATATTATTACCAAATAAGTAGTTTTGATTATGAAACAAGCCTTCAAGATTTTAAAAATATATTAAAGAGAGGAAATGAAGATTCAATATTAGACTCTTTAAATTCTTTTAAAGATGTATTCGTTTATATTAATAAAGATAAAAAAGTAATTGTGATTGATGAATTTCCGTTTCTAGCAAAGAAAAACGCTAATATCAGTGTTGAATTTCAATATATAATTGATCATTGTCTTAACGGAAATATAAAACTAGTATTGCTTGGCTCAAACCGTTCGTTTATGAAAGGACAGATAGAAGATAGTAGTTCACCACTATATGGAAGATTTGATGAAATTATATCCTTAATGCCTTTTAGTTTTAATGAAGTGAAGCAACTCTTTAATCGCGAAGATGATGCAATGAATGTTTATGCTATGACGGGTGGAGTTGCACAATATGTAATGTTTTTTAAAGAATATGACGATATTGATGTCGCAATGAATCAACTTTATTTTAACCGTAATGGACGTTTGTATTTAGAAAGTGGAAATTACTTGAATCAGGAATTTAAAGATGCGACAACTTATAATTTGATATTAAGATATTTAGGTAGTAGTGATAAGAAAGCTAGTGATATTGCATCATTTGCTAAAGTAGATAATCGTGCCATTTATTCCTATTTGAATAAATTAGAAGAATTAAATATTATCGAAATGGTAAAAAATCCTTTAAGCAATAAAAAAGATAAAAGATATCATATTTCTGATTTGTATTTGCGATTTGCATATACATTTATAGAACCAAATATATCTCTGATTATTAGCTTAGAAGAAAAAGCAAAACCATTTATTTTAAACGAACAATATAATGAATATCTTGGTTTCATATATGAAGAAATTATTAGAAATAGTTTATATCAATTTGCACTAACAAATAAATTAGACTTTATGCCAATAGAAATAGGAAAATGGTGGGGGAATATATATATTAACGGTAAATGGTGTGAGAGCGAAATAGATGTGGTTGGCGTTAATAAAACCAATGTTATTTTAGGAGAATGTAAATATCGAAATAAGAAAATAGGATTAAAAGAACTAGAACAATTAAAATATAAATCTAGTTTTATTCTAAAAGAAAATCAAAAAGCGATATATTTATTGGCTAGTGCTAGTGGTTTTACGGATGAATTACTTCAATTAAAAGAAAATGATGTTTTGTTAATTGAAGGTGTTGAAATAAAGAAATAAGAAAAATGTTTCAATAAAAACAACTCTTGCTTGTTTTATTGGACTAGAGTTGTTAGCTCATAATATTAAATTTGATTTCTAATATGAATTAAAAGTTGAATAGGTCATCAATTGTTAATAGGATTGCATGATCTTTTTCGACTTGTTCAATAACAGTTTTTGTATATCCAGATTTACTAATAAACCATAAATGCTTTTCTTCAATATTTGGAAAAGCTTTAGTAGCAATTATTAAATCTTCATATTCATGAAAATACGTAGCAAATAAGTGATAAATGATATATTAATTTTATTCGGTTGAAACCGAGTCGGAAGAAACCGAGTAAAATATTTACTTTCATAAAAGAGATAATTATAATTATGTTAAGGCTAATAAAGGAAGGTAATAAATTCACATGAAATTTATTGGTAGAGAAAAAGAATTGAAAAAAATTGATAAATTAATTCACTCTAGTGAACTTTCATTTGCGTTAATATATGGAAGGAGAAGAGTAGGAAAAAGTGAACTTGTTCATCAAGCACTATTAAATTGTGATAACAAAAAAATATATTATGAATGTAAACAAGTTGCTGAACAAAGTAATGTTGCAAGTTTATCAGATGTTTTATCGGATATGTTAGGGTTGCCAAAACTAGGATTTGATAATATAGAATCTTTATTAAAATATATTTTTGAATTGGCTATAAATGAAAAGATTGTCCTAGTGTTAGATGAATATCCATATTTGAAGGAATCTGTGAAAGGAATGGATAGCATCTTACAATCGTTGATTGATCAATATAGAGAAAAATCAAAGCTTACATTAATTGTTTTAGGTTCATATGTTGAAGTAATGACATCTTTACTAGAAAAAGAAAACCCACTTTATGGAAGAGTCGATCTTACAATCGATTTAAAACAGATGGATTATTATGATTCTTCACTATTCTATCCGAATTTTTCGGCAGAAGATAAAGTGAGAATTTATTCTGTATTCGGTGGCATACCATACTATAATCGATTGATTGATGACTCGAAAAGTGTAAAAGAAAACATTATTGAACTCATCGCTTCTAATAGTGCACGATTGGAAAATGAAGTTTCAATGTACTTGAATGCTGAATTATCTAAGATTACAAATGCCAACGAAGTATTTGGAACATTATCGAAAGGGTATACTAAATACAGTGATATATTGTCCCAATCACATGTTTCAAGTGGGCCAACACTTGCAGATGTATTAGACAAATTGATTAGAATGGAAGTTGTTACGAAGACTGCTCCTATAAATGATATGAATAATAAAAAGAAAATGTCTTATTTTATTTGTGATAATTTATCTTTATTTTATTATAGATACATTTTTAAGTATTTATCCCAAATGAATATTATGGATGAAGAAATCTTTTATAAGAAATATATAGAAAAAGATTTTGAAGAATATTATGTTCCTCATTTATTTGAAAACGTTTGTAAACAATATTTAATCCGAAAGAATAGATTAGGTGAAATAGAACCAGTACTTCAAAATATAGGGAAATATTATTATGACAATCCTAAAAATAGAACAAATGGAGAATTTGATATTGTATCAGAAGATGAATATGGCTATATATTTTACGAAGTAAAATTTAGAAAAAAAGAAATTACAGATGAAATAATTGATGAAGAAATATCACAAGTAAATGCAACAGGATTAAATTGTTATAAATATGTATTCTTTTCTCGGAGTGGATTTAACTGCAAAGAAAGAGAGAATGTGAAATTCATTACACTAGAAGAGTTATATTAAAAAGAGCCTCCATAAGGAGGCTCAATTACTTTCTTAATTATTTAACTAATAGACGGAACATTTCGACAACTTGTTCTTTAGTAGCTTCACGTGGGTTACCTGGGTAACAAGCATCTTTTAATGCATCTTCTGCTAATACTTCTAAATCTTCAACTTTGATACGATCATTCTTTGGATCAATACCTACATCACTAGATAATTTCTTTACAGCATTGATAGCCGCATCACGGTATTCTTCTTGACTCATTGAATCAACACCTTCAACACCCATTGCTCTTGCAATTTCTCTATATTTTTCACCAGAGTAATCACGGTTGAATTCCATTGAGATAGGAAGTAAAGAAGCACAAGCAACACCATGAGGTGTATCGTAGTGAGCACTTAGTGTGTGAGCCATAGCGTGGTCAATACCTAGACCAACATTACTGAATCCCATACCTGCGATATATTGACCTAATGCCATTCCTTCTCTACCTGATTGTTCACCATTAACAGCAGCTCTTAAGTTAGATGAGATTAAACGAATAGCTTCTAAGTGGAACATATCTGTCATTTCCCAAGCAGCTTTTGTTGTATAACCTTCAATAGCGTGAGTTAATGCGTCCATACCTGTAGCAGCTGTTAATCCTTTAGGCATTGAGCTCATCATTTCTGGGTCTACTACAGCAACGATTGGCATATCATGTGGGTCAACACATACGAATTTTCTTTCTTTTTCAACATCTGTAATAACGTAGTTGATTGTTACTTCAGCAGCAGTACCAGCAGTTGTTGGAACAGCGATAATAGGAACACATGGGTTCTTAGTAGGTGCTACACCTTCTAGAGAACGAACATCTTCAAATTCAGGGTTAGTAATGATAATACCGATAGCTTTAGATGTATCCATTGATGAACCACCACCGATAGCGATGATGAAGTCAGCACCTGATTTTTTGAATGCTTCTACACCATTTGTAACGTTAGCGATAGTTGGGTTAGGTTTAATATCTGAATAAACTTCATATGGGAATTGATCAGCGTCTAATAGACTTGTAACTTTACCTGTAACACCAAAACGAACTAGGTCTGGGTCAGAAGCTACAAAAGCTTTTTTAAAACCATGTGAATGAATTTCGTTAACAATCTCTTTGATTGCTCCAAATCCATGATAGGAAGTACCATTTAAAGAAATACGATTTGCCATAAAATATTCTCCTTTGCGAGGTATCACTCGCTCTTGTTAATATAATAACAAGTTAAAAGAATAAAAAATGTTACACTTAATCAATTGTGTAACATTTCACATACTTTCTAGTATTTGTAAGTCATTAAATAAATTAATGAGTTTATTTGGCATTGCCTCAATCATGAGTTTTGCTAGTTTTTCTGGTGATATAGGCATATCTTCTAGCACCCATTTAACCGTCATATATACGGAAGATTGACAATACATTTCTAATAAATCTGTTATTTCTTTAGAAGGAATCTGGTGAGATTTTTCTTTGATTAAATCTGTATAAAATTGTGTAATCATTTCAAAATCATGTTGTTTTAATGCATTAGCATCATCACTTCTAAATCCAACCGCAAAAAATAGAGATTCTTTTTTGATATAGTTAAACTTTTTCACTAGACCATCATAAACATATTTGCCACTACCCATTTGAGCAAATGACTCAAGAAGGATACGATCAAAATACCAATTAATTAAGTCGTACTTATCTTTAAAGTTTCGATAAAATGTTTGCCTAGTAGAATGACAATTGTCGACAATCTGTTTGATTGTAATATTTTCTACAGAAGTAGTTTTCATACATTCTTTGATAGAGTTAGCAAACATGAGTTTTGTTTGTTCTGACTTTTTTATTTTTTCCATAACTTGTACCGTTACTAGCATTATAACAAATAAAAAAATCCTAATGAATAGGATTTAATTAATCAATATGGTGCGGATAACAGGACTTGAACCTGCACGCCTCGCGGCACTAGATCCTAAATCTAGCGCGTCTGCCAATTTCGCCATATCCGCATGACCATATTATAATACCACAATTTTTCAAAAATCTACTATAAATTTAATATTTTTTTGTAAATTGGTAACATTTCTGCATCTTTTAGTGATATATACTGGTCTAATTGACTAATTTCTAGCCATTTCACATTAGAATTTTCATCTTCTTTGATATGAATATTTTCCGATTCACTGCTTTCAAATAAATAAGAAACATTTAAATGTAAGTGTGGACTAACATATTGATTCCTTTTGAAGTGTGGTCGAACAGGTAATATTTCTATTGAGGCAAAACCTTCTTGTAATAGTTTTGGTTCATGAATGTTTGTTTCTTCCATCGCTTCTTTTTTAGCAACTCTTAGAAAATCACTGTCACCATCATTGTGACCACCAGTCCAACAGAAAGAATCATATATGTTGTGATAAACCATAAGAACTTTATCGTGAGTTTCATTAAGAATTAAACTCGAAGAAGTAAAGTGCATAAATGTATTTTCACGATTTAGTAAAGATTCATGAAATAAATCATATGCTTTTAAGATTTGTTCTTTATCTTTTTCTTCTTGTACAGTTCTAGGTTTATAGTTTTTGATATCTTCTATCCACATATTATTTATAAAATATGAGCTAAATAATAAGGGAGTTGTACACGCCACCAAGGCCAATCATGATTGACATCATTTCCCCAGAAATCAATCCATGCTGGAATATCCTTATAATTAAATAATTCTCTTATCTTTTCTGTATCTTCTTGCATTGGTTCTTCATATGCACCACGTCCAACGCATAAAACAATATCTTTATGTCTATATGCTTCAACAAATGGATGGTCATATGCCATTCCTTCTAGATAGTTAATAGGTGAATTTGCATAAACTAAGTCATCCATGTAATCCCCAAAGAAGAAACTAGCTTTATATACACCAGATAAGCATAAGCAACCTGAGAAAATATCAGGTCTTCTTAATAAGAAGTTTAAAGCATGACTTGCGCCCATTGAGCAACCTGTAGTCATGATTCCATTAGGATAACTACCGCCATTACTACGAGCACTAATATCAAATATTCTTGGACATAATTCATCACAAATATAACGATAGTATGCTTCATGTTGTTCAATCCTCCATCGATTATCCCAAGAAGTACTAGACCAACTGTTTACATCATTACTATCAGCACAGAATAATTGAATTTGACCAGATTCAATAAAATCACTAGCTGCTTCAACCATGCCGTTATTTTCATAATCATAGAATTTTCCATCTTGTGAAGGGAAGACAAGTATAGGTCTACCAGAATGACCATATACTTTAAATTCCATGTCTCTACCTAAATTAAAACTATATTCTTTGTAATATTCTACATTCATATTAATATGCCTTTTCTAGAACGAAATTAGCGAATTCATTCATTTCTTCTTCTGTTTCAAAACGAGCAGTATAGTTGATATCTGCCATAGCTGAAGTAAGGATTTCAGGCATAATTTCATTCATGACTACATGATCTCCATATTTAGACATGATTTCATCATGAGTATGTACATAGTTCACACCATTTCTTCTACCTGTATAGATACAGAAATATGGACGAGTTGAACTGTAGTTTACAGAGTTATACATACACATATTGGCATAGATATCATAAACATTGATGTCATTAGCGTAGTTCATCATGTCAGGAGTATATCCTCCAGGAGGACGCATATTTACTTCTAAGCCCACTAAGTCACCAACTTCTCCTAAGCCTTTTTTTGCAGTTGTTAAACGGAAGTATTCTGTATGGAAGAAACGACCTTTAATATTGAAGGCATGGATTACTTTAGAACCATAGTCTTCTAAATCTTTTGGAACTTCTCTTACGGAATAATAGATAATATCTTTCTTACCATTTACAACATTCATGATAGGTTCTGGGAATACGTGACTAGTAGAAAAGATAATATTGTTATTTTGGTCAGTGATACCATCATAAGAAACAATATAACCATCAATGAATTCTTCCATAATATATTCTGTTGGTAAATCTTCATGATAAAAACTATCTAGTTCTTCATCATTTGTGATTTTCCATGTAGCGTTAGCGCCAACACCATCATTTGGTTTAACAATGACAGGATAGCCAACTTCATCAATGAACTTTTTGCCTTCTTCATATGTAGAAACGATATGATAACGAGCTACAGGAACATTAGCTTCATGGTAGAAAGCTTTCATATTTGATTTTTTCTTAAAACGCATAACATCGTCTTCTTTATCTCCAGTAACGATATTGAAATCAGAACGTAGTTTAGCGTCTTGTTCTAACCAGAATTCATTATTACTTTCTAACCAATCAATCTTGCCATACTTATGAGCGAACCACGCAACTGCACGGTATACTTCATCATAATCTTGTAAAGAACGTACTTGGTAGTATTCAGTTGTAGCGTTTTTTAAATTGTCGGATAAAGATTCATAACTATCTTCACCAATACATAAAGCGTTGCCACCTAACTTTTTCCAAGCTTCAGGAAATTGATAATATGTTTTAGGAAAAGTCGGTGAAATAAAAATAAAATTCTTCATAACAATTACCCCTCTATTGAATTTTAGCATGAAAATGCGTTTGTTATATAATGATTAGAAGGAGGACAAATAAAAAATGAATTTTGAAGCGAGTAAATGTTTGTTATGCCCAAAACCAAGATGTGCAATGATGGGTTGTCCAGTTCATACTTCTATTCCAGAATGTATGAAACTTTATAAGGAAGGAAAAATAGTAGAAGCAGGAGAAATACTATTTTCTAATAATCCTTTTAGTGCTATTACTTCAATCGTTTGTGATTGGAAAGCATATTGTTATGGTAAGTGTGTCTTAAATGCGAAAAAAGATCCCGTTAAATGGTATGAAATCGAACAAGAAATATCAAAAGCATATTTAAAAACAGTTCATCCTAATATCCAAGAAGAAAAAAATAAGAAAGTCGCAATTATTGGGGCTGGACCTGCCGGACTTAGTGCCGCAATATTTTTAAGAAATAAAGGTTATCAAGTTACGGTATATGACCGTGAAGAAAGAATTGGTGGCGTATTAAGATACGGTATTCCAGATTTTCGTTTAGATAAAAACTTAGTAGATGAATATGAAAGAATCATCAAAGAATATGGCATTCAATTTGTTGGCAATATAGAAGTAGGAAAAGACAAATTTGTTACAGATCTTAAGAAAGATTATGATGCAATATTAATCGCTAGTGGTGCGGTAAAAGAAAATGCTTTACGAATAC
Organism: bacterium; assembly: GCA_963605225.1. Lineage (GTDB taxonomy): Bacteria > Bacillota_I > Bacilli_A > Erysipelotrichales > Erysipelotrichaceae > Bulleidia. The sequence continues at coordinate 15,763 of CAVCUC010000014.1, read as the reverse complement.
CTGGCGAAGATAAGCCAACTGTTATTAATTCTTTAGCTTTCTTAAAAGATCATTCACTAATTGACTCAGCAAGTAAAGTGATTGTTATTGGTGGTGGTAATGTAGCGATGGATGCCGCAAGAAGTGCGAAAAGATGTGGCAAAGATGTTTCTATCTATTACCGTAAAACATTTGAAAATATGCCAGCTAATCCATTAGAAGTAAAAGAAGCACAAGAAGAAGGTGTTGAATTTAAAGTATTTGAAGCACCAGTAGAAGTAAAAGATAAGAGTGTTATATTTAGAAATTGTGAAAATGTTGTGGATGAACAAGGTAAAACACGTACAAAGATTATTGATGGAACAGACCATGAAGTGCCATGTGATGCCTTAATTGTTGCGGCAGGAGAAACTATTGATTTATCTGTATTTGCTGAAGAATTACCAACACTAAATAAATGGAACTATCCTGAAGTAAATGACAAGAATATGACAAGTTTTGATGGTATATTTGTGGCAGGAGATTTTATCTTAGGAGCAAAAACTGTTGTCGAAGCAATTGCTAGTGCAAAAGTTGCAGTAAGTGGAATAGAAAGTTATTTAGAGGATTAAGGATGACGCTATTAGAAGAAAGTAGAATTAAGATTGATCAGATTGATGAACAAATTACGAAACTATTTGAAGAGAGAATGCATGCGGTAGAAGGTGTATTAGAATATAAAAGACAAAATGATATGCCAATATTTGATGCATCTAGAGAAAGTGCGATTATCCAAAAGAATGTAAATCGCTTAAATGATGCTAAACTAGAACAGTATTTTGTAGATTTCTATCAACATATGATGGATGTTTCCAAAAACTATCAAAAAGATTTATTAGAAAGGGAGAAATAAAAATGGGTGAATTATTAACACAACTAAGAAAAGATAATATGCAAGCAATGAAAAGTCATGACACTGTAAAGAAAGGTGTTTTATCCCTAGTGATTTCTGCTATTGCATTAAAAGAAAAAGAAAGTGGAACAGTATTAAGTAAAGAAGAAGAGTTAACTTTTGTACAAAAAGAGTTAAAACAAACAAGAGAAACTTTAGCTGAAACACCAAGCTCAAGAGAAGATTTAATCGCTGAAACAAATACAAAGATTGCGATTCTTGAAAGTTATTTACCTCGTCAATTAACAGAAGATGAAATTCGTAATGTGATTGAAACAATCTTAAGCGAAAATGGCTTAGAACCTGTTAAAAAGAGTCAAGGTGTTGTCATGAAAGAAATTATGGCCAAATACAAAGGCCAAACAGATGGTAAGACAGTTAATAAAGTTTTATCTACAATCTTAAAATAAACAAACTGGGTAAAGTGCTATGCAAATCTGCGTAGCATTTTTTTTGTTGTTCGTTAAAAATTAGGTGTATCTTCAGTTTTTATTCACAGAGTTAACAAAAAATTTTCATAAATTTTTAATAATCTTAATAAAGAAAAGGAGAACACGTATGGATACATTTCAAAGAGTAGAACATAAATACTTAATTACCCAAGAAGATAAAGATAAATTATTAGATGTAATATTCGAACATATTCAAGAAGATGCGTATCATAGATATTCTTTACATAATATTTATTATGATTCTAATGACTATATTATGATTAGAAAATCTATTGAGGGATTAAATTATAAAGAAAAGTTAAGAGTTCGCTCTTATGGTAATCCGTCAGATACGAATGTCTATTTTGAAATCAAAAAGAAATATGATGGAATTGTCTATAAAAGAAGAGTACCAATAGATGATTCAAATAGTCAGGTTATGCATGAAATTAACTATATGAAAGATTTCTATGATGCTAAACCAAGATTATTTATTTCTTATGACCGTGAAGCTTATGCCGGAGTAAAAGAAAAAGATGTACGCATAACCTTTGATACAAATATTCAATATAGAGTAGATGGCTTATCTCTATATGATAGTAGGAATGATATATCTTTATTTCAAAACAATGAGATATTGATGGAAATTAAAGTGATGGATCGATATCCTTTGTGGCTAATAGAAGCTTTATCTTCATTAAATATAAAAAGAACTTCTTTTTCTAAATATGGAACAATTTATAAAAAAATGATGCAAGAAAGGACAATCAATTATGTTTAGTTCAATTTTAAATGGGGCAACTTCAGGAATTACAATGATGCAAGTAGGCTATTGCTTTATCTATGCTGTACTTTGTGGAATCATACTCGCTTTTAGTTATTCGTTTGCGACAAAAGTGTCTAAAAGCTTTTTAACAACAGTAGTGATATTACCAGCAATCGTGATGATTGTCATCTTGATGGTTAATGGTAATTTAGGCGTAGGAGTAGCCGTTGCAGGAAGTTTTTCACTAGTACGTTTTCGTTCAATGCCAGGAAAAGCAAGCGATATTGCGATTATTTTCTTAGCTATGGCGACGGGCTTAGCTACAGGAATGGGATATGTATATTTTGCTTTAATTAGTGCTGTACTAATCTCAATGTTATTTATTTTGATGAATAAAATACATGTCTTTGATAAAGAATATAGTTATCGTAAAGTAAAGATTACCATTCCAGAAGATTTAGACTATGCAAATGTATTTGATGAAATATTTAAACAATATACAAAGAGTTATGAACTATGTGGTGTAAAAACAATCAATTTAGGATCAATGTATTTACTATCCTATGATATTGAATTAAAAGATGTACATGATGAGAAGAAAATGATTGATGATTTGCGTTGTAGAAATGGAAACTTATCCATTAGTTCAGTACTAAGAGAAGATAATATAGGTGAGCTATGAGGAAGGTATGGATTACACTTCTAGTAAGTTTTACTTTACTAGGCTGTACAAATGTTCAAACAAACACTGTAAGTAATGCCTCTACAATTACTTTAGCTGAAAGTACAACAATTAGTGGTGGAGGACTAACACTAGAAGATGATGTTGTAACGATTACAAGTCCTGGAACATATGAAGTAAGTGGTAGTAGTGATACAAGTAAAATAGTTGTCGATACAGATACTACAGGTACAGTTAAATTAGTTTTAAATGATGTCACTTTAACAAGTACTACAGGACCGGCAATAGTAGTAAAAAACGCCGATAATACGGTTATAGAAGTAGCAGAAGGTTCAACTTCTACAATTAGTGTTAGTGGGCAAAATGAAGATGAAAAAGATAGTGCTATTTATGCAAAAGATGATTTAGTTCTTACAGGTAGTGGAACTTTAATTGTTACAAGTAGTGAAGGTGATGCGATTCACGCAAATGATAGCTTGACGGTAGAAAATGTCACTTTAGATTTAACTTCATCAGATGATGGTATCGATGTAAATGATGATATTACGATTAGTAATGCGAACATAACGATACTTGCAGGTGGTGGTTATGAAAATGCGACAACAAAGCATGATGAATTTGCACAAATGCCTAATATGAGTGATATGCCTCAAGGTGGTAATGGTCCTCAAGGTAATAGCGATGAACAAGGTGAAAGACCACAAGATTTTAATCCTGATGATCAAAAAGAAATGCCTAGTGGTGAGCCTCAAGACTTTGATCCTAGTAATCAAGAAGATAAGGCGATGAATGAGCCTCCTCAAATGAGTGGTGAAGACATGCAAGGTAATGGAGAAAATAAGTCACCTATGCAAGAAAATAAAGAAACTACCGAAACTACAGAAACTGAAAGTGATACACCAAAATCTAAAGGAATCAAAAATGGTTTGAGTTTAACAATTACAGATTCTACTTTAGTCATTAATAGTAGTGATGATGCGATTAATAGTGAAGGTGATATAACAATTACAAACAGTGATTTAACAATATCTGCAGGAGATGATGGTATTCACAGTGATGCTTCATTAACAATAGATGCAAATATTACAATTAACGAGTCATATGAAGGACTTGAAGCGTTAACTTTAACCATCAATAGTGGAGATATCACAATTACTTCTAGTGATGATGGTATTAATACAGTAGATGGAAGTGCTACAAATGATATGCAAGCTGATTCTAGTATGCTTTATATTCATGGTGGAAATATCATAGTATACGCGGAAGGTGATGGTGTAGATATGAATGGTAATGGTGAGATGGACGGTGGTTTACTCACTATCTATGGACCACAAAATGGTGGTAATGGCGCACTAGATTTTAATGGTACATTTAATGTAAATGGTGGAACAGTACTAGCAGGAGGAGCTAGTGGTATGGCGGTAACTCCTAGTGAAACAAGTAGTACAAATATACTCATGATTGATGCGACTGGCGTAATTGAAATTAAAGATAGTGAAGGAAATACATGCTTTACTTATTCGTCAGATAAAACATACCAAAACCTAGTTATCGCTAGTAGCACGTTAGAGTTAAACAAAGAATATATCATTTATGAAGATGGTGAAGAACGTGAGACAGTTACATTAACATCATCATTAACAAATTTAAGTAGTAAAAGTAATGACATGGGTCCAGGGCAAAATCATATGTCACCTAAATCATAAAAGAGTATAATGCTTTAGAGGTAAAAAATATGGCTAAAGCAGAAAAGAAAACAAATGTAATGCGTATTTTAGATCAAGAAAAAATACCTTATACAGAGCATACATATGATGTAGAAGATGGCTTGATTGATGGTGTATCGGTTGCAAAAAAATGTGGTCAAAATCCGGAACAAGTTTTCAAGACACTTGTAACAAAAGGTAATGATAAAAATTGTTATGTATTTGTTATACCGGTAGCAGAAGAGCTAGACCTAAAAGCATGTGCTAAAGCAGTTGGTGTAAAAAGCGTGGAGATGGTACATGTAAAAGACTTACTTGCTTTAACAGGTTATATTCGTGGTGGTTGTTCACCAATTGGGATGAAAAAGAAATTTAAAACAGTATTTGATGAAACACTCATATTACTAGATACAGTGATGGTATCTGGTGGTAAACAAGGTACACAAGTAGAACTAACACCAGAAGATATAATAAAAGTTACCGATGCTATTACAGCACCGATAACTCGTTAGTAACCTAGTTTTTTATCCACAATGTGTACAGGTGTTTGACCTTGTACGTAGCGAATAATATTTTCTTTTACAACAGCGATGACATTGCTGTAATTTGCAGAAGAGAAATAACCGCCAGAAACATGTGGTGTAATTTGTACATTAGGGAAATTCCATAAAGGGTTGTTCTTAGGTAATGGTTCAATTTCCGTTACATCTAAACTAACACCTTGGAAATATCCTTCTCTTAATACTTGAATTAAATCGTTTTCGACAAGAGCGGATCCTCTACCAACATTAATGAGGATTGCGCTTTTTTTCATGAGATGGAATTTCTCTTTATTAAATAAATGTATTGTCTCACTTGTTTCAGGTAAGCTTAATGCGATTACATCAGCAAGTGGAAGTAATGAGTCAAGTTTATCCATTGTATATAACTCATCAATATAATCTGCTTTATCATGAACTGAACGACGTACACCAATGGTTTTTGCACCTAATAATTTACATAAGCGTAAATATTCGCTGCCAATTGCACCAGCTCCTACAGATAAAACGGTAGCTTCTCGCATCACAAATACAGGATCTTTTCTTACCCATTCACGTTCTTTTTGCGCTCCATAATATGCTGGGAAATTCTTTTGAAACATAAGTGTAGAAGCTAACATATGTTCACCGATAGCTTTACCATAAGCTCCATAAGCATTTGCTAAAGTGATGGAATCATCTAACCAAGAAAATTGATTTGCACCTGCACTAAAGAGTTGTACAAGTTTTAAAGAAGGAAGTTTTTCGACAAGTTCTTTTTTAGGAGCACCAATGAGTACTTCGATTGAATCTAATTCTTCTTTTGATAATTCTTCGATGTTATCTACAAAATAGAAGTGTGTATTTTCTATTGTTTTTAAATCTTGCATTGTTTCTTCTTGTAAGTATTTTTTGAATGTTAAGATATTAATCATTTTTGTACCTCATCTATCTTGTAAAATTATACATAATTTCTTTAGTGTTGTTTGAAAAGAAGTTAAGAAAGTGTATAGTTTAGGTAGAAATAAGGAGTAATTTTTATGCTTAAAAATCTAAAATGGAATGCATTATTAACTGCTTTAATTTATGTTTTATCTGGTGTTGTATTAATTATTTATCCAGATAAAGTACAAAATGTAATTTGTAATATCATTGGTATTGTAGGTATTGTACTAGGTGTGATTCGTATATTTATGTATCTAACAGCTGATGCAAAAGATGCTGTATATCGTAATGATTTTGTAGAAGGAGTAGTACTCATTCTTGTAGGAATACTCATTATTTATCAAAAGACAGTGGTGCAAACATTAATTCCATTTATTGTGGCAATTGTCATCATTGTGGATGGATTTGTGAAATTACAGGATGGTATTGATGCAAAACGCTTAGGCTATGATAAAAGTTATATTTATGTTATCTTTGCGGCTATTTCTATCATTGTAGGACTTATCGCAATGTTTAACTTAGTAGAAACAAGTAACTTGTTATTCCAAGTGTTAGGAGTAGGTCTAGTATATTGTGGTGTATCAGACTTTATTTCTGTTATCTTTATTGCAAAACGTGTACAAAAATTTGTTGAAGAAAAAAATAAAGTTGAAGAATATGTAGAAAAGAAAGCTAACGCTGTAGATGCAGAAATCATCGACTCTAATCATTCAAACTCTAACGAAGAATAAGCGAATAGATTGATTCTTTATCACTCTATTCGTAAAATTAAACATGGAGGTTTTGAATTATGTTTAATGATTGGTTTTCAATTGGCCCTTTTACAGTACATGGATATGGTGTAATGATTGCCATTGGTATACTTGTAGGTTTTTATATTGCAGAAAAATTAGCTGATAAAAATGGATTATCTAAGGAACATGTAGATAACTTAGTGTTTACTGTTTTAATTACAGGATATCTTGTGTCAAAGCTAACTTATGTTTTAGTTAATTTCTCGGAATTTCTAAAAAATCCTATGGCAGTTTTAGGCTCATCTGGTTGGGTTGTCATGGGTGGCTTAATTGGTGGAATACTTGGAGCTTATGGTTATTGCAAGATTAAGAAAATAGATTTCTTTGCGTATTTCAACTTATTTATGCCAGAAGTAGCTTTAGCACAAGCGTTTGGTAGAATTGGTTGTTTCTTTGCAGGATGTTGTTATGGATTAGAGACAGATAGTCATTTGTCACTTGTATTTCCTAAAGGATCTTTAGCACCAAGTGGGGTACATCTTATCCCAACACAATTAATTTCTTCTTTTGGTGATTTTGTTTTATTTGCTATCTTATATAAGATTTATACAAATAAAGATACTAAAAATGAAACATCTGCTTGGTACTTAATTCTTTATAGCGTAGGTAGATTCTTAGTAGAATTCTTACGTGGTGATATTGAAAGAGGATCAATTGGTGTACTTTCTACTTCACAATTTTTAAGTGTAATTACCCTAATTGTTGGTATTATATATTTAATAAAGATTAAATCAAAAAAGGAGAATTAAAATGAAAATAGGTATTGCGAATGATCATACAGCTTTAGAAATGAAAAAGGATATTATTGCATATTTAGAAAGCAAAGGTCATGAAATTGTAGATTACGGTACAGATAGTACAGAAAGCACTGATTATCCTATTTGGGGAGAAAAAGTAGCAAACGCTGTAGCAAGTGGAGAAGTAGAAAAAGGTATTGCGATTTGTGGTACAGGACTTGGTATTTCTTTAGCTTGTAATAAAGTATCAGGAATTAGAGCGTGCGTATGTTCTGAACCTTATACTGCTAAATACTCTCGTCTACATAACAATTGTAATATTATCTGTTTTGGAGCCCGCGTCATCGGTATTGAAATGGCTAAGATGATTGTGGACGAGTTCTTTGGAACAGAGTTTGAAGGTGGTAGACATGAGCGTAGAGTCAATATGATCATGGATATCGAAGAAAGAAATAAGAAATGAGTAAAAAAATTAAGACGATTGTCCTTGTTGTTGTGGTAGTAATTGGTTTATATTTCATGCCATTTATTACGGTAAAGACAAGTGACAATAACGCAAATACATATGTAGTTCCTTTCTTAACTTCATTTGTTGAAAAGACAGAAGATAGTATCGTTTTTAAAAGTATTCGTAGTGCATATGCATTAGAAAAAGATGCAGATAATGCTTTCTATAGCTATGGAGAAAGCTCATGTTATGGAAAGACATATTTCTATGACAAAGAAAATGATATTTCATACTATGAACATGATGCATCAGGGGCATTTCCAACAAAGTTAGTATATAAATACGAAGAAGGTAATGCATGTTCTGGATGGAATACAGACATGGAAGTGGCTTTTGAGTATGGTGATATCAACGATGTAAGTTTTGAGGTTGAACCAAGCGAAGCAACGAATTTAAATTACTTTGTTATTGAAGATGGAAACGCTACAAATATTAGTCAATACAATGATTTCTCACGTTTAGTTAAACAAGGTGTATTTAGTTGTCTAAGAACTGTGATTTATGAAAATAATCAAGTTGTAAAGATTGTAGATATTCAGTTATTAGAAAACGCTAAGTTTAAAGTTCTTGTTCGTACAAGTGAAGAAACAACAGAAAAAGAATATGTAAGATTCTCAGATACAGAAAAAGATGATGGTTCTAAGGATGTAAGCGTATATGAGAAAAACTACAAAGACGCTGAACCAATCGTATTATTTACAGTGAAATAGAAACAGGAAGAGTTCGTAGAAATGCGAATTCTTTTTTTTACACATATGTTTATAATTTGCTTAATGTGGCAAAAAAAACAGAGATTAAGCAAATTATAAACGCATTTTAGGCTGAAATAACCAATAATTGTATTTATAATTTGCTTAAAGTGGCTTAAAAAATGAGATTAAGCAAATTATAAAAGGTGCGGATTCTTTAATATATGATGAAAAGTCGAATGGTTTAATCATGTTTGCAAGATGAACGGAATATAAAAATGTGATTTGTGCAGTATGTGAATTATAATTGCTTTGAATGATGTATTTAAATGAAAGGATATAAGCAAATGAAAAAGAATAACAAGTACATAGGAACATTATGTATGGTACTAGCAATATGTTTCTATTTATTAACAGAATTTAGTACTCCTTCTAATCCTTCTAGTATAACGACAACACCAATTGCTGTAACAAGTACTATAAGTGACGAATCATATACTTTTAGGAATGAGGAATTATTAGAAAGCCATTATCAAAAACATGGAATAGAAATGGGATATAGTAGTGCTGAAGAATATGAAATAGCCGCATCAAATGTAGTGAATAACCCAGAAGCATTACATAAAACAGAAAAAGAAGATAATGATGATGTTTATTATCTAGAAGAAACAAATGAATTTGTCATTGTTTCTACTGATGGCTATATTAGAACATATTTTTATCCTGAATCAGGAATAAAATATTACAACGAACAATAAATTGTGGGTCAAAAAGTGTAAGCTAATATTATTGCTTCACTTTTTGACTCATTTTAGAAAAAAAATATTGAATACAATTACAAAAAAGGGATTTGATGATATTAATCATCCTCATCAATCGAAAAACTAATTTCAGGTTGAATCCATCCGAGAATCAAAAGATTTCGAATTGTGCTCCTTATTTCATCTTCTTTTACACCAAGCCAATGTTTTTCCCAGTCAAGCACATCATCAAAAATATCTTTTTCGGTTACATTTTTAATCTGTTTTTTTAAGTTGTCATATGAAAACATTACGGTTGCCATCATTTCAGCTTGATTTGTATTTTTGATTCTACAAAACAAGTCAACTGTTTTATCTAAACAGTGAAGTTCTTCGGCTGTGTACAATGTAGCATCAAAAACAAAATTCTTTGTTACATGTGTTTCTACCATAGTTTGACCATTACATTGTGTTTCAATCATTAAATTTGCATTAGATAAAGCAGTAATACTATCTTTTACTTGTGGGGAATATGGTCCATAACTTGCTTTTGTAAAAGTGAATCCAGTTTCAATTCCAGAACGAGTGAGTACATAACATATTTTTTGGAATATTACTCTACCGACATGTAAGGAATATTGTTGTTTATTCACTTGATTCACTACTTCGAGAATTAACAGCCACTTATTATTGAATGGAATGTTTCTAACACCTTGGCGTATTTCACAATCTGCTTCTGTTTTTTCTAAATAAGCCAATGATAATTTTTCTTTTGGTGTACCATATGGAGCATATATTTCAATTTCTATAGGTAAGTCCTTCAATTCGTGATACATTTTTGGGCCAACGTCATCCCAACTTAAACCTCCATTTCCACATCCTAACGGAGGAAAAGCTATCGAAGTAATTCCTAGTTTTTGGTAATTTTGTCGAAACCATTCGAGACCGTCAACGATATATGAAAACTTTGAAGGAGATCTCCAATGGTCTTTTGTTGGAAAATTGATAATTGAAGCGCCTGATAAATCACGGTAAAGGTAAGGCTCTCCTGGCTTTATCTTTCCTTGGTTACAAAGTTCTTTATATTCACGAAACATATCAGGATATTTATTTTTAAATTCTAGTGCGATGCCTTTACCCATAACACCGACGCAATTCACAGTATTTACTAAAGTAGTACATTTACTATCAAAAATATTTCCTAGTAATACTTTCATTTTCATCACTCCTTCCAAAAGAATACGCTAGGCTTAACAACGATTTTCTTTTGAAAGCCTTTTGATTCTAAATCACACTTTGCTTGTTCATTTACTACAATAGCACCAACAATATATTGATAACCAATTTCCCCTGGAACCAATATTTCTGCACATTTAATGCGTTTTCTTTTTAGTTGCTCATATGGATCTTCGCTAACCCACCATTCATCGTAAATTTGGTTGAAATTTAGTTTTTTGATACTTTCTAGAGGAGAATAGAATCGGCTATATTCACTGGCAGCATTCCCATCTGAGATAACAGTTCCATCAAAATTAAATATAACTGATGAAATTGCAAGCACGCATAAAGATTGTGCAATATTTTGTTTCTTATACATCATTGGATTGCGTGGATCAAAATATGCATTTGCATAAGAATGTAATAATCCGCCTGTTGGAATGATTATATTTTCGCGACGACTTTGGACATCGGGCATTGCAATGGATTCGTGATTTAGCTCTTGTGCACGATTATAAGAAAGAATTCCATAACGAATTACAGAAGGGATATTATTTATTGGTTGAATATTATATACACTTTTTCTTCCGACTTTGGCGAAAAATAGTTCACTTGGTGTACTCATATTCACTTACACCTCCCTTACAATTTCTATTCATATTATACCATGGTAATAAAATGAATTACTTTGGATGAATTGATAAATTAGAATGTATAAAAAAGCTGAATATTAATGACTCAAAAGGGTCATCAACTTCAACTTTAATTTTGAATAAACTATTTTCTTTTCCAAGTGCTCTTAGAGAATAATACTAAGATAGGGAATATTTCTAGTCTTCCTGCTAACATGTCACCAGTCATGACAAGTTTAGATAAAGGACTAAAGTTTGCAAAACTTGCGGATGGTCCACATGCTCCAAGTCCTGGACCAATGTTATTGAATGTAGCAAAGATAGCAGATAAATTTGTTTCGACATCAAAGCCATCTAATGAAACAATCAAACAACTGATGAGGATAATTAGGACATAAGCCATTAAATAACCATTTAATGTTTTAATAATCTTTTCATCAACATTTACACCATTAACACGTATTTTGCGAACTTCATTTGGATGTAAATTCTCATGAATATTTCTTCTTAAGCTCTTAAATAATAGAACTAAACGAGAAACCTTAAAGCCTCCACCTGTACTACCAGCACAAGCACCTAGTAACATTAAGAATAATAGGATTGCTTTAGAGAATGCAGGCCATAAGTTAAAATCTGTTGTTGCAAAACCAGTAGTAGAAATAATCGTAGATACTTGGAATGCTGCGTGTCTAATTGTTTCTTCTAGTGTTGGATACATTGAACGAATATTAATCGCAATTAGAATAATACTCGCTAAAACAATTAAAATATAATAACGTAATTCTTCATCGTGGAATACATCCTTGAATCTCTTCATTAATAATAAGTAGTAACAAGAGAAGTTCACACCGAATAAGAACATAAATACTGTTGTAACATTTTGTAGATATGGGCTATAGCTTGCCATAGAGTCTGCTTTAATACCAAATCCACCAGTACCAGCAGTACCAAACATTGTACATATTGCATCAAATAATGGCATCTTACCAATGAGTAAGAAAATCAAATCTAAAATGGATAAACCAAGATAAATCCAATATAGAATGGAAGCTGTTTTCTTCATTCTAGGAACGAGTTTACCAACACTAGGACCAGGACTTTCTGCTCTTAAGATATGTAATGTAAAACCATCATTTTTACCACTAAGAGGGACAACAGCCATAAGGAATACAAGTACTCCCATACCACCAACCCAGTGTGTAAAACTACGCCAATATAGTAAACTTCTAGATAAAGCTTCAACATTTGTTAGGATACTTGAACCTGTTGTTGTAAAACCAGATACAGTCTCAAACAAAGAATCGATATAGCTAGGAATTTCTCCAGAAATATAAAATGGTAAACAACCAAGCATGGACATTACAATCCAAGACACACCTGTTGTGACTAGACCTTCTCTAGCATAGAAACCTGGTTTAGCATTTCTTGATAATAGCCATAGGATTAAGGCGACAATTAAGATAATGATAATTGTTCTAAGATATGCTGAAGTTGTTGAGATACTTTGATCAAATACAGCAATTCCTAAAGCAGGTAACATAAATGCTGCTTCGATACAAAGAAGAAAGGATATAATCCTTGCAATCATCTTATAATTCATAGTGCATTATTCCCCAAATATATCATTTAGTTCATGAATCTTAGATTCACCATTTGTAACAATAACCACTGTATCATCAATGTTAAATATAGATCCACCAGTAGCAATTTCAGAGAACATACCATGTGAAATGCTAACAATTAATACATTTTCTTTTGTTGGAATATCTTTTAAAGGTTTACCAACATATTTTGTGTTTTCATCTACAACAAATTCAATTGCTTCTGCTTGACCTTTAGCAATAGAGTGAATGGTTAATGCGGCACCTTGTTTATTTTGCATTGCACGAACATAACGGACAATTGTACTGCATGTTAATTCTTTTGGAGAAACTACACTTCCTACAGGTAAATCATCTAAGATACGGTTATATTCTGCATGACTTAGTTTTGTGATGATTTGTGGTACTTTACGTGCATTACCATATAGAGACATAACGATATTTAATTCATCAAGTCCTGTTAAAGTAACTAATGCATCAAAGTTTTCAACACCTTCACTGTCTAAGAAACCTTGGCTACTAGCATCACCAGAAATAATTGTAGAGTTAGGTAGTTTTTCGGCAAGTTCAGAACATCTTTCTTTACGTACTTCGATAATAGATGGTTCGATACCTGTTTTTTCTAATTCTTGTGCTAGGTAGTAACTGATTCTACCACCACCTGCGATTAATACTTGTTTTACTTTATGTGTGATAATCCCTAAGCTCTTTAATAAACGATTTAAACTATTTGATGAAGCAGTAACATAAATTAAATCACCTACTTCAAGAACGAAATTACCATCAGGCATAATGCATTCGCCATCTCTTAATACAGCACATACTAAAACTTGGCAATGTACTAGTTGTCCTAGTTTATTTAATACAACATGTTTTAAAGGACTATTTTCTGTTACTTTGATACTAACAATTTCGGTATTTCCTTTAGCAAATGTATCAATATTTAAGAATCCTGGATATTTTAATAAACGACCAATTTCATTAGCTGCTTGTTGTTCAGGGTTAATGATTAGGTTTAATCCAAATAAATCACGCATTTCATATGCTTGTCTACGATATTCAGGATTACGAATTCTTCCGATTGTATGAATATTATTATTGAGCGAACGAGCTGTGAAACAAGCAAGTAAGTTAATTTCATCAGCGTTTGTTGCGGCAATTAATAAATCAGCTTTACGTATTCCTGCTTCTTCAAGTACATCCATACTTGCTGTATTTCCTTGAATGGCAATAACATCATATTTCTCCATGGTGTTTTCCAATACTTCAGCGTTAATGTCGATTAATGTTATTTCATGACCTTCTGCAGAAAGTTTACCAGTTAATTCAGAACCAACTTTTCCGCCTCCAGCGATAACTATGTTCATATTTCTCTCCCTGTCAATCATAATTGACCATTGAATTCTATCACTTGTATATAAAAATACAACAGATTTGTGCAATGCAAGAAAGTATCGTGATAAATGAAAAATATTACAAATATTTAACAATGGAATACCTTTGATTTTTACAAGAGACAAATATAGTAACTACGAAAAGAGGGAAAAGAAGATGAAAAAGTTTATTTCATTATTAGTATTGGTGTGTTCTTTAGTTGGTTGTACAAGTTCAACAGCAACAAGTACTCCTACACCAGCTGCTACAACAGAAAGTACAGAAGAAAGTGAAACTGCAGAAGTTACACAAACAAAGCCATTAGTTGTTTATTTAAATGATTTTGATGCAATTATTCCAGAATTATTTAAAGAAAAGACAGGATATGATGTTGAAGTAGTAGTGGGTAATGGTGCTGAAACAATGTCTCGTATTGAAGCGGAAAAGAGTAATCCACAATGGGATGTTGTATGGATTGACAGCATGTATGACGTATATAACTTAGATAAAGATGGTCAACTTATGACAAATGTTGAAGTAGATAATGCAAGTGGTCTAACAGATTATTTTAAGGATTATGTACCAGAAGATAAATGTTTCTATCCAACTGGTGCGCACGCTGCTGGCGTAATTGTTTATCGTAATGATGTATGGTCAAGTGAAGAAGCACCTAAGAGTTATGATGATTTAACAGATGCAAAATATGCAAATGCTGTAGGTATGGCTGATCCAGGTGTTGCCGCTCCTGCTTATCCACTAGCTGCTTATTTCATGGATCAAAAAGGATTAGATGGTGGAGAAGCTTGGTTCAAGCAATTATTTGATCAAGGTCTAAAAGTTTATCCAAAAAATCCTCAAGTTGTAAAAGCATTAGCGAGTGGTGAAATCAGTGTTGCAATGTTACAAGAAACAAATGCTTATTCAATGATTGCTGAAGGAGAACCTATTACAATTGTTTGGCCAGAAGATGGTGCTGCTGCTTCTACTAGAGTTGCTGCTATTTCAAAATCTACTAGTCAACCAGAAGTAGCGAAAGCATTTATCAATTTCTTACTTGACCCAGAAGTACAACAAGAACTAATTGATGCTGGTGATGAAGGATATTTCACACCATCTGTAAGTGGTGTTAAACAAAAAGAAGACCGTGAACAAGATCCAAAATTAGATGCAGCAGATATTACATTTGGTGCAGAAAACGAAGCTGAAATCAAAGCATGGTTTGCGGATTATTCTGCTAACTAAGGTGTCATATGAAAAAAGAGAATAGACTAAGTACGGGCGTATTTGTAGTACTGTTTATTCTGGTACTGTTGCCATTAGCGACAGTACTTTTTCAAATATTATGCCCGGGAATGGATTTTACAAAATTCAGTATTTCTAATTTATCTTTATTAACAAATGTATTTACTCGTCCTTTATGGCGTAAAGCATTCTTTAATTCATTAAAGCTAGCATCAGCGACAACGGTAGTAGGATTAATCTTAGCGACAATATTAGCTTGGATTAGAACAC
>CAVCUC010000013.1:0-39610 GCA_963605225.1 bacterium | reverse complement strand
ACGTTTTTCATTTTCTTTCTCCTTTAATCTAAATTTTCTCCATTACTTTCGATAACTTTCTTATACCAATAGAAGCTATCTTTCTTATAACGATTATATGAACCTGTTCCATCATCATTCTTATCTACATAGATAAAACCATATCTCTTACGCATTTCTCCAGTACCTGCAGATACTAAATCAATACAACCCCATGTCGTATAACCAATTAGGTTTACACCATTTTCGATTGCTTTAGCCATATATTGAATATGTTGTCTAAAGTAATCAATTCGATATGGATCATGAATTGAACCATCTGTTTCTACTGTATCATATGCACCTAGTCCATTTTCTACTACCATTAATGGTCTCTTATAACGGTCATAAATCATTTCTAGATAATACTCTAGGCCCGATGGATCTAGTGACCATCCCCAATCAGAATAAGTTAGGTATGGATTTTTCACACCTGTCGACATATTTCCACCAACAATTTCCTTGTTATCATGAGTTGTGATAGCTTGTGACATATAGTAGGAGAATGTATAAAGATCAACAGTTCCTTCTTTTAACTCTTCTAGGTCTTTTTCTGTAATATCTAACTCGACATTATGTTCTTTCCATAATCTTTTTGCATATGTTGGATACTCACCAAAGCATTGCACATCACCACAATAGAAAATACCTTTTTCCCATTTATGTCTATTCCATAAGATATCTTTAGGATCACATGTTAATGGATAATATGTAATGCCACAAATCATACATCCGATTTGGTTTGTAGGATCAACTTCATGACCAATCTTTACTGCTCTAGCACTCGCAACAAATTGATAATGTAAATGTTGATATGCTTGTCTATAATCTTCATCACTTGCGTCATCTTTTAAGAAATTAATCGTATTATTAATTTCATTAAATGTTAGCCAATAATGAACTAATCCTTTGTATTCTTCAAATACTGTTCTTGCGTATTTCTCAAATAAATCAATGTATTTTCTATCTTGCCAATCCCCATATTTTTCTTCTAGTGCAAGCGGTGTATCAAAATGCCATATCGTAACTAATGGTTCAATATTATGTTTCTTTAATTCTTCAAAGACATTTTTATAGAATGCTAGGCCTTCTTTATTTGGTTGGTCTTCTTCCCCTGTTGGAAAGATTCTTGACCAAGATATAGACATTCTAAACATCTTAAAGCCCATCTCTGCCATTAATGCAATATCTTCTTTGTAATGATGATAGAAATCTATACCATCATGGTTAGGATATAGTTCATCATCAAACACTTTAAAATGAGCGCCTTCAGGCAATTTAAATCCCCAATTAGGTAATTTACATTTATTACCATCTTTATCTACAAAAGTAACCATTCTAGGTTCTTTTACAGTACCACCAGTAGTTACATCTGTTCTAGCCGGTCCTCTACCATCAACATTCCATGCGCCTTCACATTGATTTGCTGCAGTAGCACCACCCCAATAAAAATCTTTTGGAAATACACTATTCATTTTGTTTTCTCCTTGTCTATACAATTATCTTAACGAATATGGTCTAAAGAATAAACAATATTTCCTGATTTGCCATCTTTTCTTTTCCCTGTAACTTGGTCAATTTCTTTAGCGATAAACACGTCATATTGTTGAAATTTCCAAGGAATATGATCATCTGTACCACGCAATATTTCTTCAGCTACTTCTAAGTTTTCATCCACTAAAGATTTAGGTGATTCACAAGTACCATGTTGTCTTAAGATACGATCAAATTGATTTTCCATACCTTTAAGTTTATGTAGTGTATTGCAATATTCTTCTACCGTTGAACATTCTGGTCTAAAGATAAAAGTCATTACCCCACATGCATCCCCAAATAGACACACTCTTTCTTCTTTTACTAATATAACCATCATGCCTTGTGTATGCCCTGGGGCACTATACGCTTCTAAAGTAATATCCCCTAAATCAAATGTCATTCCATCTGTTAAGTCTTTAAAAACACCAGTATACATAGGGATAAAGTCTTCATCTTTTATATCAGGATAAGCTTTACTTAAAGATAGTTTTCTAAAAGTAAATGCTGTTCTTTCATAGAACAAATCACGATCTAATGGATTCATGTATACTTCTTTCCATTCTTCAGCCCCTGATGCATGATCTACATGACCATGTGTGATAATCACATCATAAGGAATTTGAAAAGTTATATCGATATAGTTTTTTAAACTCCCCACACCATATCCTGTATCAATTAGAGCTCCTTTTTTAGAACCTTTTATAAAATATACAGCTACATCTCCAACGCCTTTGATTCGATAAATATGTTCTGTTATTTTTTCTTTTTTAAATTCTACATTCATATTTTCTCCATCTAGCAAATAAGCTGAGAATAATCTCAGCTTATTTCTACTATTTAGCTTCTTCTAATTCTCTTTCTTTTTCTGCTTTTAATAGTTGTTTATCATATGTAAGAATAAATGGCGCAATGATACAAATATCAATCGCAAATACAATTAACCAAACAAGTGATGTACGAATATCACCAGTACCTAACCAACAAGCTAGAGGGCCAGGAACTGTGAATGGAAGAGTAATATAGAACTTACCACATAAGTGTGAACTAGCTGCGAACCAATAGATACTTGAGTTAACAACTGTACCAATTAACATAGGAATTAAAGTATAAACATTTAATACTGTAGGTAAACCAAAGATAGATGGTTCATTGATATTAAACATACTAGGAACAATCGCAACCTTAGATACAGCACGAGCTTGTTTAGATTTAGCAAATAGTAAGATAACAATGTTCATTGCAAGATACGTAATCCAGTTACCAAATACACCATTTACTGAACCAGCTAAGATGTATTGTGCTTCTTGTCCAGCTGCTACTGCTTCAGCATTTGCGGCTAAACCAGCTGTAGTAATCGGTGTAAGTACAACATTTACCATGTTTCCACCATGGATTCCAAACCACCAGAATATAGTAGAAAGGATATTTAAGATCCACCAAGCAGGAAGTGATGTTCCAGCTTTCATTAATGGTTGGAAAATTGTATAAACTAGAGAAGCTAGACCAGCACCTGTTACTGAAGTAATAATTGCGTCTAATAAAATGAATAGTACTACACTAGCAACACCAGGAAGTAATGCATTAAATGGTGCAGCTACGTTAGGTGGTACTGAATCAGGTAATTTAATTGTGATGTTATGTTTTGTGAATGTTCTATTGATTTCTACAACAACTAGACCAACAACCATTGCACTAAACATATAACCTGCACCTAACATACCAATATTGATTGATAGTGTAGATAAATCTACAGCACCAGATACACATAAGTATGTTAGAAGTGACATTACCATACTGTTGATACCATTCATTTTGTATGAAACAGCTAATTGATAAGATACACCACATACAACATATAAAGAGATAATACCAATTGTTAAGTAATATGGTAGTAATAATGTTCCAGAATAAGCTGTCGCAAAACTCTTCCAAGCAAGTAAGAATGCATAGAAGAAATTTGAAGGTTCAGTAATCGTTGCTGGGATTGGTGGAATTGCTAGTAACATTGCAAAACCACCGATAATTGTAATTGGAATTAAAATTGTAAGACCATCTCGTACTGCAGCTAAGTGTTTTTGGTTAGCAATCTTTTGTCCTACTGGTACGACGTGGCTTTCCATAAAGCTCTGGAATTTTTCCATAAAGCCTGTTTTTTTCGTTTCTGACATTTTTTCTCCTCTTTCTTCTGCGATAGATTTGTCAGAATAAATATTGCGTACTAGATTATTTAATTTTTTGCCATCTACACTCGCGAATATAGATGGTGGAATCTGAACAACTTTAATGTCTCCATAATAAGACGCTTGTTCAACAATTGATTCATACGCATATTTAGTCTGTGGAGAGACTAAGATTACATCATATTTCGCTATAATGTTTTCTAAGTCTACTAGTCCTCGAGCATCAATTGACCAATTCTCCCCGGGTTTCTCATTTTCTTTCATCTTATTGATCAAGATACTTGAACTTGCTCCATAAACGCAGACCACTAAGATAGTTAAGTTATTTACCATGTATTTTTCCCTATCTCTACTCATACTGTATTCCTTTTGTTTTTATGATGTACGAATTCATTTCCTTTGATAAAAGGAAATGTTTTATTTGCTATAATTATAGCGGTATGAAGAATATAGAAAAAGATATTGTCAATTATTTGTTAAGTAAAAAAGATGATTATGTTTCTAGTTCTGATATTGGATTTGCCCTAGGTGTATCTTCAAGAACAATTAGAAATTATATGAGTAATCTTAAAAATACTTTATCAAACTATGGTGCATCTTTAGATGTATATCATGGTCAGGGTTTTAAGATTGTCATACATGATCAAAATGAGTTTAAAGCATATTTACAAGACTCTGAGCAAGAAACACCTTTTTCTAATCCTGAAGCACGTAAAAAATATATTTTGTTACGTTTACTCACGACAAGCGATTATATTAATTCTTATGATTTAGCGGATGAAGTAAGTGTGTCTGCTTCTTTATTACGTATTCATCTAAAAGAAATATCTGAAACACTTGAACGATATCATTTAACTTTGGTAAATTCAAAAACAAATGGCTATAAAGTCGAAGGTGATGAAAAGAATGTTCGTTTATGCATTATGCAAGAATGTCGTAATACAACAATATTAGATTCTTATTTTAAACATGAAGAACATTCCGATTATTTTGATGATCTTCAAATCATCTTAGAAGAAGCGATGCATAAATTTAATATTGCGATTAGTTCTGAATCCATCAAATCATTGAAGTTACATTTTCTTATCGCTATTGCTAGATTAAAAGCAGGAAATGAAATTGATATTGATCCAAGTGTCCGCTCCCAAATTCATGTCACACCAGAATTTTTTGCGATGGGTTATATCACAAAACAACTAAAAGAAAAATATGATATTGCTTTTACAGAAAATGAACAAGTTTATCTAACAATGCATATTACTGGTAAAAGAAGATTATATGGACATGAACATTTACAGGTAGAAGTTACTCGTGAAGCTCTTGTATTCATCAATAAATTTTTAAGAAATATCTATAAAGCGACAGGTGTAGATTTGTTTGAAGATGAAGAATTACGGATTGCTTTACTCAATCATATCGTTCCATTTTTAACTCGTGTACGAACAAAATTCATCATTCAGCAAAATGACTTAACAGGAATTAAAAATAGTTATCCTTATGCCTATGAATTAGCTGTATACGGACTAGATGGTTTATTAGCACAAGATCAAATCTCTAGTGCTGAGATTGCCTATTTTACATTACATATTGCTTTAGCTTTAGAGAAAAAAGAAAATGGTATTAGTGAAAAAATGAATGCTCTAGTGTTATGCAAAGATGTTGAGAGTATGTATATGTTATTAACATACAGACTAAAGAAAGAACTAGATGATTATTTCAATAGTTTTTACTTTATGGCTATCGAAGATTACCATGAAAATAGCTCAGAAGAAAACTATGATGTCATTTTAAATACAACAGATACATCTATCACTTCTCATATTCCTGTTATTCGCTTATCTTCTAGAGTTACCGATTCAGATGTACAAAACATTCGTAGCTTAACAGAAAAAATGAATATCACAAATATATTGTTTGATCACTTCAATAAAGATTTATTCCTACATTTAACTAGTAGCGAATCTAAAGAACAAGTATTACAAAAAATGATTAAAGTTCTCAAAAAGAAATATGAACTACCAGATAATTACTATGATCTAGTATTACAAAGAGAAAACATAGACTCAACAGAATTTGGCAAATATATTGCTATCCCTCATTCTATTAGTCCAATTAAAGACTATAGCTTTGTATGTGTAGCTAAACTAGATAAACCAGTGCATTGGGTAAAGGAAGATGTACAATTTATTTTCTTAATCAATTTAACTGATTCAAAAAAGACCAAATGGTTTTTAGATACAATTACTTCTGTATTATCAAATGAAGGTGCAATAAAAGAATTATCCGCAATTCGTACTTTTGAGGAATTCGTTGATGTATTAAAAAAATAACCAGGTACATCGAATGTATCTGGTTTTTTAAATTTCTCATATAATTTTTAGGTGTAAATTTCAATTAACTACTATTTTTATCTTGTAATCGTTATAACTTCCATAAATTATACTCAGCCATAACAGCACATTTTATCCTCTCGTGGCTGAGTATATTTTTATACTAAATGATTTTATTTATTCAAATAAATCATCCATGGTAATTACTTTAACAAAATCACCGCTATATTCGTTATATTTCAAACCGAAAGTAGTAATAAGAACACTATGAATAGCCATTTTTGGAGATATTTCTTTTCCAAGTAATAGCATTCTATTACGTAATATTTGATCATAATTTTTATCTACAGTAAATTCACCACCATAAAATTTCATTTCACACATATTTACAATATTGTCTTTTCTTTCAATAATCATATCAATTTGCGTTCCTGTCTCATCTATACCTTTTTTGGACCAAGCAGATTGATTTGTACTTACGCCACTAATTCCAAGTGCTTTTTTTATTTGTTCAATATGATTGAAACATACATTCTCAAATGCAATACCTCTCCAAGTTATAACTTTTTGTGAAGAAATATTAGTAAGCCAAAAATCTTGGTTTAATGCTACTTCTCCTCCATCCATAAATCTTAGATAAAAATTACAAAAAGGATCAACCAATTTGTAATAATCAATACGTTTATTACATCCAAAAGGAACATATTTAATAATAAAGTCACTTGCGATTAATGAAGATAAAGCACTTGTCAAAGTTCCTCCACCATTAATACCTGTTTTCTCTGATATTTCACTACGTGTACATCCATAATGCTTTGAACCAATCACTTTTATAATAGATATCATCATATCTGGATTTTTAAAAATAGAATTGAATAACCGTTCAAATTCATTACGTAATGGAGCTTTATCTTTAAAGAAAATTTCATCTACATTTTGGGCTAAGCTTAAACCACATTGATAATATCCTAGATAATATGGAATACCTCCTGATATCATATAAGATTGCACAATATCATATCTTGATAACTTGATGTTTTCACTTTCAAAATATTGTTCACATTCTTTCAAAGAAAAAGGCATCAATTTTATTTCACAAGTTAATCGATTATAAAGTCCCCCATGATTATTAATTAATTTATCTGACATCCAAGAAGTAGCACTTCCGCATACTACTAGCATTAAATTTTTTCTAGAACATGCCCATGTGTTCCAAAAACCTTCAAATGCTGTAATAAACCCAGATTTTTGTGTGTCCAACCATGGAAGTTCATCAATAAAAATAAGTTGTCTACTGCCATCATCTATACTTTGAAGATACTGTTCAAGCATCAAAAAAGCATCCATCCAATTATCTGGACATTTACTTTTTTCCATACCATGTAAAAGTAAAGAATTATAAAAATGCTTTAGTTGTCTCCTTAATGAGTTTTCAGTTATATCTGTATCTGTTTCAATTGGAGAAAGACCAGCATGTCTAAAAGTAATCCTTCCCTCAAAAACCTCATTGATTAAATATGTTTTTCCAACCCTTCTTCGTCCATAAATCGCTACAAACTGTGATTTATTACTGCTATATAACTTATTTAGTATCTCAATTTCTTTTTTTCGACCTATCATATAAGCACCTCTGTTTGCTTATACTCAGCCACAAGACTACGTTTTATTAAGTTATGGCTGAGTATAGTGGAATTATAGCATATACTCAGCCATAACAACACATTTTTACCCGTTCGTGGCTGAGTATAATCATTATCAATAATTTTTCAATCAAAAAAAAAGATATCTAGATTATCTCTAAATACCTTTTATTCCACTTATATATTATTCATATCTTAGTGCATCAATTGGATTTAATTTAGCTGCCTTATTTGCTGGATAGTATCCAAAGAAGATACCTACTGCCATAGAGAATAATACTGATCCTACAATAGAAGATAATGATGGACTAGCCGCAAAGCCTAATAAGTTCGCTCCAACATATCCTAGACATAAGCCTAGTAAAATTCCTATAATTCCACCAATCAAACAGATGATGACACTTTCTGTAATAAATTGAATACGAATCGTATTTCTTGTCGCACCTAATGCTTTTCTTGTACCGATTTCTCTAGTACGTTCTGTAATCGATACTAGCATGATATTCATTACACCAATACCACCAACTAGTAGTGAAATTCCCGCAATAGCACTAATTGCTAGAGTCATACTATTTAAGATTGATGTCATAGATTCTAACATACTTGCTAAGTTACTAGCTTGTACAGTATAAGAATCGTTATGTGTATAATATGACGCAAAGAATTGTTGTGTCGTATTTAAGAAAGCAGTACTATCTACGCTTGTTGAGGCAACTACTGTAATACTAGAATATCCTGCAGTTGATCCATTAATCTTTTTAGCTGTAGATAAAGGAATATACATATCAGTTGGTAAATCCGATAAATCCGTAAGCGTACTACTATTATCGTATTTATATACACCTTCTATATAAAATTCTCTTGTATAGCCATTTAAATCAATCGTAAATGATTGTCCCATTGCGTTAGAAACACTACCATATAGATTTTCAGCCGCAACATCACTGATAACACATACTCTTCTTTCTTTTGTGTTATCTTCGTCGTTAATCCATCTACCTGTTAGTAAAGTTACATCATTTGCGATTGTATATTCTTCGTTTACTCCTGTAATCGAAACTTGTGAAGAATTATCACTTTTACTAATAGAACCATTACCAACATTCTCTGTTAGAATCACTGCATCGACATCATCACCATATAAACTTCTAAATTCAGAAATCATATCATCTGTAATCATATCGGATTCGCTCATACTACTTCTGCTAAAATCTCTAGCAAAGTTTCCTCCACCAATAACAAACATGCTATTAGAAGAAGAACTACTAGAACTTTTTTGGGTAACAGAAACAGTAATATTTGTAATACCAAATGAAGATAATTCATTTGTTACACTACCACTGAGGGAGTTACCAATCGTCATGATACCAATAACACTAGCAATACCAATAATGATACCTAGCATTGTTAATAATGCTCTCATTTTATTTGCAGCTAGAGAAGAAAATGCCATTTTTATGTTATCTAGAAATCCCATTTATGCCTTTTCCTTTCCGTTCGCCAATAATATTTCCATCACTAATTTCAATGATGCGATCACTTTCTTCAGCAAGATGTGCATTATGTGTAATTAAGACAACCGTTACACCTTCTTCATCATGTAATTGGTGAAACAAATCCATAACTTCTCTACTTGTCGCACTATCTAATGCACCTGTTGGTTCATCCGCAAGTAAGATAGAAGGATGATTTGCCATGGCTCTAGCAATCGCTACACGTTGTTTTTGACCACCCGATAACTCATTAGGTTGATGCTTCATTCTTTCGCTCATACCGACTTTTTCTAATAGTTCTTTTGCTCGAGCTGTTCTTTCTTTTGCACTAACACCCGCATATAACATTGGTAGTTCGACATTCTTTAAAGCATTCATTCTTCCAATCAAGTTATATGTTTGAAAAACAAAGCCAATCTCTTGATTCATAATATGAGATACAGCATTATCTTTTACATGAATCATATCTATGCCATTTAAAATATATGATCCACTAGTTGGTTTATCTAATGCGCCAATAATATTCATGAGTGTAGATTTACCACTACCACTTTCACCAACGATAGAAACAAATTCACCTTTTTCTACTGTGATATCTATACCATGTAATATTTCTAATTCATTTGGCTTACCTTCGAAGTATTTTTTTACAATACCTCGCATCTCAATAACTGAGTTACTCATATTAGTTTCCTTGCATTGGAGGTTGGCCACCGCCACCTCCGCCTTGGCCACCACCTTGGCCCATACCACCATCCATTTGGATGCTAAAGCCTTCTTGTGAGTCAACAGAAATACTATCAGAAGAAACTTCTGCTTCACTTTCGTTAGCACTAGCTCTAACTGTCATACCATCACTTAATTCAGTTCCTTCGATTACGCAATAGTAGTCATTTTCTTCTTTCTTTGTGACTGATACTTTTTCAAAAGTATTATCACTTTGTTGAACATAGATATAAGAGTTACCACTTTCATCTGTTTCTACTGCATCAATTGGTACAGTATAAACATTTTCTTCTGATGATAAAATAATTGTCACTTTAACGTTCATTCCAATTAATAATGATGAAGTAGGTTCATCTAATGTAACTTTTACTGTGAAGCCTGAGCTATCACTAGAAGCTAAACTTACAGCTGTAACAGTTGCACTAAAAGTACCATCAACCGCATCAGTAGAAACAGTAGCTTTCATTCCTTTAGAAATCTTTTGAATATCATATTCATCTACTGTAGTAGATACTTCTAGATTTTGAATATCATTAATTACTGCAATTACACTGTTATTTACAGTAGAACCTACAGTTGCATTTAATGAAGTAATTGTTCCTGAAGAAGTAGCTTTAACTGTACAATCGTTTAAATCTTCATATAAATCTTCTAATTGTGTATCTTCTACACCTTTATTTAATGTTTCAAGTGCTTCAAAATATTGACCATTTGCACTAGCAAATTGTCTTTCTGCTTGAGTCGTATCTTGTCCAGCATCCTTTGCGCTTTGATAATCAGCCCATGCATTTTCTTTTCCATCATAGGCATTTTGAACATTCTTTTGTAATTGTTCTAATTTTTCAGCATCTTGTTTTTCTAGACGTGCAATTTCTTTCTTAATACCACTTGAATCTAAAGTGATGATTGTATCGCCTTCATTAACATAATCACCAACTTCTTTTTCTACAGTCGCAACTTTATAGTTAAGTGTAGTTGTAATATTGACTGAAGTTTGTGAAGCAATTTTACCATTTGCTGTTACAGTTGTTTCAAAATTACCTTTACTTAATGTGACTGTACGAACGGGTGTACTAGCCACAACATTCATTGTTTTTTTACTCTTTCCATTAAAAATAAATATTCCAATTGCTAATACCAATACTAGAATAATGGCAATAATAAACGGTTTCTTTTTCTTAGGTGACATATATGCATTCCTCCACAAAGTATATTACGGGTCTTATCTGATTTTTATGTGATGAAAAACTGAATTCAATTAGGATTACTTTTTCCTTCATTGACGATTCAGTGTTGTTAATGTAGCATTGTCTCAAGTGATGAGTCAATCGTCTCATCGAAAATGGGACAAAGTTGGAGGATTTGTATCAACTATGAATAATCAAGAGAAAAATACATATGTTCGTACACAATTATTAAATACATTATTAGAAATGATGAATGAACAAGATTTTAATACAATTGTTATTCAAGATTTAACACGTCGAGCAGAAGTAGGACGTGCTTCTTTTTATCGTAATTACACAAGTAAAGAAGATATCTTAAAACAAGAAACCGAAAGATTATCAATAATATTAGAAAACGTGATTGAAACGAAAAAGCCAAGTGATCCTTCAGAAACTTTACTCATTATTCTAGATTTTTATAAAGAACATTCTGATTTTTATCTAACTCTTCACAAAGCAGGAATGTTAAGCATCATCTTAGAATCTTTAATCAACCATATTAATATCACAAAAGATACTCCTAACCTAGAAGCCTATATCAAATCATCTTTTGCTTATATGTTATACGGTTGGATTATTGAATGGATTAATCGAGGAATGCAAGAAAGTGGTGAAGAACTAGCAGCTATGCATAAGCAAACTCAAGCAAAACAAAAAGAATGATGTTTTTAGCACCATTCTCTTTTTATTTTATCCAATTTTATTTACTCATTACACGATGGCATCTTGGACATAGGCCATTTTCATCAGCTTCTTCGCTATAGTTCCAACATCTTGGACACTTTGTGCCAGATGCTTTAACGATAGTTACTTTTGTTTCACTAGCTTCTTTTAATGTTGCTTTAGAAACAATTAGCCATTGTGCTACATCATCACCTAGAGTACCTTCTAGTAATTCTTTATCTGCTTTAGTACATTCAATTTCAGCATGAGCTTCTTGTGCTGTACCAATTTCTTTAGCACTTCTAGATTCTTCTAGAGCTTTCATTGTTACGTCTCTTACATTTAGAAGAGTAGCGAAAGTTTCTTTTAAGCTTTCTTCGTTTGCATATGTTTTTACTTCAGGGAAGTGGCAATAATGAACTGATTCTGCTTCATCATTATTGAAGTGAGACCATACTTCTTCTGTTGTATAGCATAGGAATGGTGCCCATAACTTAACCAATGTATCAGCACATGTCCAATATACTGTTTGTACTTGTCTTCTTCTTACATCATCTAATGCATCGCAATATAGAATATCTTTTGTGAAATCACAATAGTATGAAGATAGTTCAACAACCATGAAGTTTGTTAATACTTTAGAAGCGTCAACATAGTCATATTCTTCAACGTCTTTTCTTACTGCTTTTACAACATCATTTAACTTCACTAAGATATATTGATCTACTGAAGTTAAATCTTCATACGCAAGCATATCTTTCTTAGGATTAAAATCTTCTGCGTTTACATTACCTAATAAGAATCTAAATGTATTTCTAATCTTACGGTATTGATCAGATACTTGTTTAATGTTGTCATTACCTAGTTTTAAGTCTTCTTTGAAGTCACTAGTCATTGCCCAAAGTCTGAATACATCTGCACCATTTGTATTGATAATGTCTAATGGATTAACAACATTACCTACAGATTTACTCATCTTTTCACCTTTTGAGTCTACTACATAACCATGAGATAAAACTTCTTTATATGGAGCTGTGCCATTTACTGCTGTAGAAACAATTAATGATGAGTTAAACCAACCTCTATATTGGTCACTACCTTCAAAGTAAATATCGCATGGATAATCATATCCTCTAGCACTTAGTTCATTCCAAGATGAACCAGAGTCAAACCATACGTCCATGATATCTTTTTCTTTTGTATAGTTACCATTAGGTGATTTTTCATTTGTATATCCTTCTGGTAATAATTCTTTTGCGTCATGTTCAAACCAATAGTTAGAACCATATTTTTCAAATAAATCAGCAATATGATTGAATACTTCTAGTTCCATGATTGGTGAACCATCTTCGTTATAGATAATAGGAATTGGAACACCCCATAATCTTTGTCTAGAAATACACCAGTCACCACGATCAGCAATCATGTTATGCATTCTCTTTTGTCCAAATGAGTTATGCCATTTAATCTTGTTATCAATTTCATCAAGTAATTGTGGCTTTAACTTATCAATAGAACAGAACCATTGTTTAACTGCTCTAAAGATTACTTTCTTCTTTAAACGATCATCATGTGGATAGCTGTGCGTGATATTTTCTACAGCTAATAAACAACCTTGTTCGTTCATATCATGAATAATTGCTTTTGAGCAATCTTCAAAGAACATGCCTTTATATTTACCAGCTTCTTCATTCATATTACCTTGATAATCAACTGTATTGATAGGAGCTAGACCATATTTAGCACAAACTAAATAGTCATCTAAACCATGTCCTCCAGCAGTATGTACAACACCAGTACCATCTTCATCAGTAACGTGGTTACCAAGTAATGTAGGACAATCTTTATCTAATACAACATGATGGTATGTAATACCTTCAAGTTCTTTACCTTTGAATGTTCTTAGAACACCTTTATTTTCTAAATTAAATTTAGCTAATAACTTATCTACAAACTTTTCTAATACAACTAATTTACCTTTTTCTGTTTGTACTTCAGCGTAAACTAAATCTGGATTTAAAGATACAGCTTCGTTTGATGGAATAGTCCAAGGAGTAGTTGTCCAAATAACATAGTAATCATCACTGTCTAATACACCTTTACCATCTGCGATTTGGAATGCAAGATAGATTGTTGCGTCTTTTACATCTTTATATACGATTTCTGAGTCAGCTACAGCTGTTTCATTAAATGGTGACCAATAAACTGGTTTTAAACCTTGGAAAATCATTCCTTCACTAGCCATCTTACCAAATGTACGAACTTGTCTAGCTTCAAATTCAGGTAATAGTGTGATATATGGATGATCATAATCAGCTACTTGTCCTAAACGTTTTTCTGTTTCCATTTGTTGTGCAATTTGCTTTCTTGCATATTCTTCACACTTTTTGCGGAAATCAGCGCTTGATAAAGATTTACGATCAACACCTAGTTTTTGAATTGCATTTTCAATAGGTAGACCATGCGTATCCCAACCAGGGAAGAATGGTGTATAGTATCCACTCATTGCATGGCTTCTAACGATAAAGTCTTTGATTACACGGTTCATCGCTGTACCTGCATGTAAGTTTCCATTAGCATATGGAGGTCCATCATGCAAAATGAATGCTTTTTCTCCTTTGTGATGTTCTAGAATATTTTGATAATAGTTGTTTTCTTGCCACTGTTTCAAAATACCTGGTTCTTTTTTTGCCAAATTACCACGCATTTCAAATGTAGTATTTGGCATGTGTAATGTCTCTTTGTAATCCATTTCTAATAATCTCCTTATGCTATTAAAAAAAGCATCCTTAAAATCTAAGGACGCTTAATAAACGCGGTACCACCTTAGTTCATAATCTAAAAAGACTATGCCCTCAACTCATATCTTATAACGCAAGATTTACGAATGCTCACACGGTGATATCTGTTCATGACTTCATGTCTATTTACACCACCCATAGACTCTCTAATAATCCCTCATGACAGCATGTCCTGATCAACGCATTTTATTTTCAGCTTCTTTTAACCAACCCAAATCAGGCATCTTAGGTAATTCAAATTCATTCAACTCTTGTACTAAACCTTCTAGTTTTGTCTTCGTTGAACTCTTTACCACATTTGCATCACTATAAAGACGTGATAATTCCACAAGAATCTCACGAGCTGTATAAAGTGATTGCCTAATAATCATATCAGCGTTGTTTTGCGCTGTATCGATAATTTCGTTGGCTTCACGAAGTGATAATCTGGCAATATTTTCAGCGGCTTGTTTTTCTGCATCCATAGAATTTTGAAGATTACGATACTTCTCATTTAAAGCTTGGATATCGCTATATGCTTTTGCTAAGCGATCTTCATAAATCTTGATTCTTTTTTCAAGCTCTTCTACTTCTGCAGCATACTTATCAATAGAGTCATCAACCGCAAAGCGATCATAACCATTTTTCATTACACGAAATGTTGGTTTTGGTGAACTCATATTGACCCTCTCAAATACTTTCCAGAAATTCTACTACAATCCTATCCTTTTTGGTCTTATGTACGCTTCCAGTATAGCGAAAACGCCCTTTTCCACGAATAGAAATTGTACAGTTATTATTGCACAATTCGTCAGGCTCGACAAGCGTCACGTGATTCACTTGAACTAAACCTTGTGTAATCATTCGCTTTGCTTCTGTTCGACTAATATGTGCAAGAGAAGCGACAATTGCATCTAATCTTAAACTTGAAACAATTGCTGTTCTCTTTTTGTATTGAAACTTTTGCTCAGGATGATTTTCTGTTAGATAAAATGACACATTTAGATTTGAAATTCGTATCAAGTTATCAATTAAGAATTCAGCCATTAAGCACGATGTATAAATATAAATATGATCTTCTTCTATCCAAAAATCGCCAAAGCTATGTCGATCAATTTGTAAGTGCATTAAAGCCCCTAGTATATCTCGATGTGAAATCTTACGAAATCTTTGATCAATATCTGCTTGTAAGCATACAATATCAGAAAAGCCATCCTCCTCATCAGATAGAAAGATAGCTTTTTTCTTTAAAGCATTTTCGTAACCACCATCATATCTTAATAGTGGTCCTTCTTTGAATTCGCTTTGTGCAATAGCCAATTCTTCTTCATTTAAAAAGAATGACTCTATATGACGATTTTGTCGTTCGCTTTGTCTTTGTAAATCTTTTAAGCGTACAAGGATAGAAAAATCCTCTTGATTATTCATCACCGCTGTCTAATGATATTTCACCATCTACACCAATTGATCTAGGTGAGCATAAAATAACATTATGACCAATTTTTTGTATTTTACCATCTAAAGCAAACACAGCTCCAGCTAAGAAATCAATTGTGCGTTGTGCATAATCTCTTTGTAAACGATGTAGATTAACAACACATGCTCTTCTTTGCTTTAAGTGTGTAGCGATTTCTTCTGCTTCTTCAAATGTACGAGGTTCAAACAACATCATCTTAGTATCTTGATTTACAGATTGTTTTACTTTTGCATTTTTTACTGTTTCATATGTACTAATTGGTTTTGTCTCAGGTTGAATATATTCTTCTTCCTCTTCTTCGTCCTCTTCTTCGTCAACTGGCGCAACAAAGCCTAGAAGTTTATCTTTTATTCCCATGACGATACCTCCCAAAAACATTCACATTATAGCATTGTCACTATTGTTTCGCAAACTTACGCTTAAAATGACTTTAGCACTTCATCATTTAAGTTTAAAATGATTTTTTCTGCTAAATTCACAGCATTTTGATAGTCATCTAGTGTAGTAAAACAATTTGAGCTATGGATATAACGAACTGGTACTCCTATAACAATGCAAGGTACTCCTTCCATATGGATTTTACCTGCATCTGTTCCACCTCCACTACGAACGCTTTCTTGGCAAGGAATGTTATATTTCTTAGCAATATCTAAAGCAAACTTTTGAAAACGTGGACTTGTAATCATTGAAACATCAAAGTGTCTAAGCATTGGCCCTTTATATAAAGCAGCTTGTACAAGATAAGGTTCTTGGAATGTATCATCTGCTGGACATCCCTCAAAACAAATCATGATATCTGGTTGTAATGCTTTATAGTTTGCATATACACCACGTTCACCAACTTCTTCTTGGCTAGAAAAAGCAGCTTGTACAACACAATTCAAATCTTGTTTAGCAACTCTTTTAACAGTTTCAATTTCAGCAGCGACACCAATTCGGCAATCAAAAGCTTTTCCTGAGAATAAACGTTTCTTCTCATTGTAAGTACATGTAATATCAGGAACTGCTGGTGAAGCGATACCTACAGCATAATCATTTAATGTTTCTGTATCACTTGTACTACCACAATCTAAAACCATGTTTTCTACTGCAGGAGCCATGTTTTTTTCAGCCGCACTAGCAAAATGAGGTGGTTTCGCTGTAACAATACTTTTTACAAATTCACCATTTTTATTCTTAATACGAAATGCTGAACTAGGAAAATTCGTTGGCATCCATCCACCTACTGGTAAGAATTTCATCGTACCATTTGGTTTAACAGCTTGAACCATAATACCTACTTCATCTAAGTGCGCATCAAGCATTACTTTTGGTCCTTTGCCGTTAGGATTAATCACTGTACGAACATTGCGCATATGATCTTCTACGCAATCAAATTCAGCTAATTCTTCCTTAACAATTTTCGCTACATCATCTTCAAAGCCACTAACACCAAAGGCATCACTTAGTGCTTTGATTCTATCTATTTCATTCATTATCCTTTTAGACCTTCTTCTTGACGTTGCATATTTTCTACAACAACATCATAGATATCACCGATAGATTGACCATATTCTAGTACTAACCAAGGTTCATTTGTATGAAAATGAATCTTAATTAACGTATCATCACCTACAACTAGTAAGCAATCACCTTTAAAATGTTCAAGAATATAATCGTGAATTGTATCTTCAGAAAGATCATGTCCATCAATTAATAATTGTGTATCAAATTTAAATTCTAATTGTTCCATTTCTATATCCTCCAGAACAAGAAAATTATATCACTAAAAATTTTATTTATGAAAAATGAGGATTTCCCCTACTTTTCGCGAATACATATATATGGAGGATATTCATATGAATAATTTAATTACTTTAAAAGACATTACTACTGAACTCGAAAATGGTATTCGTAATCTTTATGATAACGAAGCCTATCGTTCCTACTTAGAGACCATGTCTCGTTTTCATCACTATAGCTATCGAAATACTTTACTTATTTGGCTACAGAATCCTAAAGCAAGCTATGTTGCAGGATATAAGGCATGGATGACGCAATTTAATCGCTATGTCAAAAAGGGAGAAAAAGGTATACGTATTTTTGCCCCAATCAAAGCCAAGCAAAAACCAGATGAAGATGAAGAAATCATTTCTTACAAAGCCATCACTGTTTTTGATGTTAGTCAAACTGAAGGTAGTGATTTACCAGTTGGCTTTACAAAACAATTACTTGGCGAAATCGAAAATGATGATAAATATATTGAAGCTCTCATACAAATATCACCTGTTCCTGTAACTTTTCATCCCTTAGAAGAAACAATAGGAGGATACTATGCTGTAAAAGAAAAAGAGATCGTCATCAATTCAACGCTCTCTTCAATTCAAAAAGTAAAAAGTTTAATTCACGAAATTACACATGCTTTATTGCATACTCCAGGAGAGGGCAAAGCACTTGTCGATATCCATACAAGAGAAGTAGAAGCAGAAAGTGTAGCTTATACTGTCTTAAAACATTATGGCTATGACACAAGTGATTACTCTTTTGGATATATTGCGGATTGGAGTAAATCTAAAGAATTAAACGAATTTAAGAATTCCATCAATCGAATAGTTTCTACTTCTGACTATATCATTCAGAAAATAGACGCAATTCTAGGCAATTAGATTCTTTTCTTTTAGAATTTTTTCTAATCGCTCTACTCCTTCAAATACTAATTTATCGCAATGTGCTTTACGTTCAATACCTAAGGAATGGCTCTTACGAAGTAATTCAGCACATGTTGTAAAACCTTCATGGTTTTTCTTAAAGTCTAATAAGAAGGCATTTACTGTAGCTTGATCATCAATACCAAATAAACCTAAAACCATCAAACTACCTGTAATTACACCACACGTAGAAGCCATCTTCATTCCTTGACCAAAGTTTGCTGTAACGCGCATTGCGGTATCTCTATCAATACCTGCTTCTTCAGCAAAAGATAATACGATACTTTCTGCACAATTGTGATGCTTATCAATATCTTTTCTTAATTCAATCGCACGATCTAAATAAATACTCATTCTTCTTCACCTTCTTTAAATGCATCTTTTTTCACTAGATAAATAATGAAAATGAGTAATGGAATCATTGAAATAACTCCTGGTAAAGATGGTCCTAAGATATGTCCTTTTGGATAATTTAAAGTAAATTGTAAAGCAAATGGTTCAATTGCGACAAATGTACCATGTGCTAAAGCAGGAACATAAATTGTTTCTGTCTTCATATGTAACCAAGTAAAGAACATACTTAGTAATACATAATAAACACATAGTGTAAGAATACCTGTAATAGGTGCTCCAAAGTAATCTGTACCAAAATCATGACCATGGATGATTAATGGTGCGTACCATATACCCCAAACAACACCACAGATGACCATTGCCTTAAATACACCTTGTTTCTTTTCTAATAGTGGAATGAAATAAGAATGCCATCCAATTTCACCACCAATACCTTCAATCGCCGCAATAATAGGTCCAGTAATAAAAGCCGATAAAAATGCGGAAGTTTTAATTGCTCCAGTACCTGTATGTAAGTAGTGGAATTGAGGATCATAATTTCCCGGGAAAATGATGAAATAAAGAATTCCACCTAAGATTGTTAATACTAGTGGTAATACCCATGCTAATACAACATATTTAATATCCTTTTTACCAGGTAGTGCCCAACGAATACCACAGGATTTCGTTTCCATATGCATATGTTGTGCTAGTACTACACCAAGTAATGGCATAAATGTGCTGAGTATGATAATCATCTCTCCTAGTTCTTCATTTTCATTACTTTCTAGATGTAAGCCTAAGAATTGTAGAGCCCATCCTGCAATAAAAGTCACAACTAAGAATGTGATGATTTTTTTACGTATTTCTATTTGTTCTGTATCCATTTTTAACTATCCCCCAATAAATATACGAAAAGAATTATATGTAAATTCAATTTTTAGTTCAAGATATATCCTTATATGTCTTCAGGTAAAGCTAGATATCCCGTATGAGAAATCATGAAACTTGCCGCGTGACTTGCTTGTTTTACACAATCCACTAAGGAATAACCTTTTAGATAAGACGCAATGAATACACCATTAAATGTATCTCCTGCACCTATTGTATGAAGTGGTTTTACTTTTTCACATTCAATTATCTCTTCCTTATCTTCATGAATTAGATGTATTGGTTTAGCACCATCTCTAGCAATAATGATTTTATCTTTACTAAATGCATGAATTGCTTCAAACATATTTTCATTACGAGTTATTGGCAAAAATTCATCTTCACCACTTCCTACAAGAATATCCGCAAGTTTTGTATATAAGTGATAAAAGTATTCTCTTTCTTTACTATAGCCATATGTTTCAATACGCATGTTTAAATCAAACATAAAGATTGAGTTTGTTTTTTCTTTTACGTTGGCAATAAAATCATAAATAGATTGCATTGTTTCATTGTCATTATTTAGTACCATGCCACTAGTAAAAATAAGATAGTCATCTAAAGGAATATGTTCAAAACTAGATTTCTTAAAATGAGGTACATCCGCATGTGGTGGCATCCATGGAAAAATCACTCTACTTCCATCTTCTTCTACTACCGCAACACATACCATTGTTCCATTATCACTAACCTTTGAATATGACATATCCACATGCATATTCATCATTTCTTGTTTTAAGAACTCACCAATATTATCCTTGCATAAATCTGTCACAAAATATGGATTCATCCCAAGTTTCCCTAATACTCTAGCAGTATTTGCAACAGAGCCTCCACCTTGGAAAGTAACTTTACAAGGATCACTTGTGTCAATATTCTTATTTTCTATCTTTCTTTTAGCTGCACCATAAGGAAGTAATAAATCCGCATTTAAATCACCAATACATAAGATTTTCATTTTGCATTCCTTACAATCTCACAAAACTCTTTTACTTTTTGTGCATCTTTCCTAGCAATTCTACCATTATCTAAAATACTTGTTTTTGTTAAAGAATCAACACCCCAAGGATGTAACTCATCTATAACTTGTTGTACGTTTTCAGGTCCTAAGCCTCCCGCAACAATTACAGGAATATTTACTGACGCAATAATCTCTTTATCAATGTTCCAATCATGTGTTACTCCTGCTGCACCAATACCTTTTATTTTTTCACTAACACTATCTAATAGTAAATAGTCAGCGTACTCTGCGATGCGTTTAGCTTCTTCTATCGATTCTTTACCTGTTATTCCTACTGCTTCCATTAGTTCAACATCAGGGAATCTTTCACGTAAATGTTCTCGAAAAGAAACACTTCCTACAAATCCTGCACAAAGATGTAAAACATTAGGTCTTAAGTATTCTACTTGATGAAATATTTCTTCTTCATTTCTTCCAACACTAATTAAAATACTTGTACACTTACCATCTAGTAATCTAAAGATTTCATAAGCTTCTTTTTCTTTGACTTCACAAGGGAATTCGCCACTTCTTTCAGACGCAAGAACTCCTATGCGATCTGCACCAGCTTCTAAGCAAATCTTAGCGTCTTCTATACTTTGCATAGAATAAATTTGTGATTTCATACTGTGCTCCTAATTATCGCTTCTAGCAAAAGCGTTTTTCATATGATTGCTAGCTTCAAAAAGAACTTTATCTAAAACATTATCTGTTTCTTCTTTTAGCATATCCACAATTTCATTGTTTGCTTTTGTGATTAATTCACTAGCGTTATTACCTTGTTCAATGAGTTCTTCATAACGTTGAAGAATTTCCATACCTTTTGCTTCAATAAGTTGTTGATAACGTTCGATATGTACAATGGAATATCCATAAGATGCGTCTGTTAAGGCACCGATTAAACGGTTTGCCCAATAAAAACTTTCTGTTGATACTTTCTTTGTCGTATTCGCTAAATATTCTGGAACTTCATCCATATGTGCTAGTAGCGGTACCATTGCATTAAAAGCATTTGATCCTTCCGCAATCCATTCAATTGCTTGTAATTCTTTCGGCTTATCTTTTCTTAATTGAATTAATGCCACAAAGCTATTACGGTTAATTCCTATGGTTCTATATTTTCCTTTTAGTTCACTATGATTATGACTTCCATAAGGATCATATACAGTATTTTGATAGTGTGAAGAAAGGATATATTTAATATCACTTGGCGTAATTTTATATTCAGGGACTAAGCACCAAGGTAAATCATCACTTTCTGGTGAATACTTACCATTAGGGTTATCCCAATCATATGTGTTTGGATTAAAATATCTTCCCATATACCAAGCTCTAGGAGTGTTATATACATGGTCTGAATCACTATGTGAACCAAATGCACGACGCGCACTAAACTTACCATCTAGTGATAAATCTAAATGATATTTTTCTACGAACTCCTTTAAATCTTTAGAGCACATATAATTTTCTTGTGAAGAATAAGCATCTTCAAAATCAAATTCATCTATTCCTAGTTGATTTGGCATCATGACATAGCTATCATCTGGCACTCTTCTTGCCATCCAATGGTGTCCACCAATTGTTTCTAAATACCAAATATTGTCTACATCTTGAAAAGCAATGCCATTACATTCGTATGTGCCGTATTCTTCTAATAATGCACCTAAGCGAATTACACCTTCTTTAGCACTATGAATATATGGCAATGTGATCACAACAATATCTTCTTCTCCAATCCCTTCTTTTACTAAAGGATCTGCTGCTAGTACCCTAGCATTCGTTGTGATAGTTTCTGTTGCGGTCATCGCAATATTTTCTTCATTTACTCCAGCCGCCGCCCATATTCCTTCACCTTCAATTGCATTAGGCATGCATGTATATTGCAGTGGATGATCTGGTAAATCAATTTCAAATTTAGACAAAACAGATTTGTAGTGTTTTTTTACTTCACATGCTTTTACAACTTGTAATTTTTTCGCCGTAAATTTCCCACTACTAGAATCATCGTTTCTAGCTGTCATTGTAGAGCCATCATAACTAGCTTTCTTTCCTACTAATATTGTTGTACATCCCATATTTATAACCTCTATTTCTTACTCGTATTTACAATCCCAACCTTGCATTAAAATCTGATGCTTTTGAATATACTTCTTTTCAAATTGTTCTATATGACAATCTTCAGGATTATTTTTATGTTGTTTTTCTATTTCATAATATTCTGTTGATGATATTTCACATGTGTAGATATAACTAGAATTACGGTCTGGTTTACCAAGCCAGGCAAAATATTGCTTACCATATTTACCTTGTTTCGATATCCACCGATATCCATATCCAAAACTAGGTGAAATTGTATGATTTACAACTTTTGTTTCAAAACTCATTTCCAATCTTCCTGGATTCTTTCTCTAATTAAATTCTTTGTTTGTTCATCACAAAAAGCTGCTTCAACCGCATTCATTGTGCATTGTTTTAATTCATCAACTGTAATCCCTATTTGTCTTAGCATCTCATGTTCATGATGAACAGATGTTTTCGCATAAACCATATTATCAGAGTTAATTGTTACTTTTGCACCACTACGAATGAGTTCTTTTACAGGATGACGCACATAATTGAAATCATATTTTGTGTTTGATGACGGGCAAACTTCTAGTGGGATTTGTGCTTCTACTATTGCTTTTAAATAACTTTCATCTTGAACTGCATTTACACCATGTCCAATACGATGAGCTTTCATTTCTAAAGCATCTAAAACGTGTTTCCCAATTCCCATTTCTCCAGCATGCATTGTATAAGGAATATGGTATTCTCTAGCTTTTTCAAATAGTGGAGCATACAACAAATAGTCACCATTATTTTCATATCCTGCTAAATCTAAGCCAACAACACCTTGTCCTAATAATTCTTTTACAACTTCGATTGTTTCTAGATTTGCGTCCCAATTTGCATATGCATTTTCTCCTTTATGCATCATACAATCGATAAAACGTACAATGACATCTGGAAAATCTTTTTCTGCTCTATGCATACCATCTAATGCTGCAAGCATCGCTTCTTTTTGGGTTAAGCCAAGTTGCGTATGTTGTTGCGTTGCAAAACGTATTTCCGCATAAACCATATTTTGTTCATGAAGTGTACGCACTAAATAATACACAGCATCACTGATATCTTCTTTTGTTTGTAGAATTGAAACAGGGAAATCAAACTTCTTGATACTCTCTGTACGATCTTTAAAGTTCTTCTGATAATATCTTTCATAATATTCTTCAAAAGTATAATCTTCCGGGACAACCCCTCTTTTTAATGCAGTTTCATAAGCCCAAGGTAAATGTAATGATCCATCTAAATGTAAATGCAAATCGATTTTAGCAGTTTCCATAGTTCCTCCAATGATTTATACAAATATCTTATCACGATTTATTACTTCTTCATTCAATGCTACACACATAATAAATATCTACTTTCTAGTGTCCCAATGCTTTATAATGAAACTACAAAAAGAAAAAACCACTACTGTGGTTTTACTAATTCAATATGGTGCCCACGGTCGGACTCGAACCGACACGGTATCGCTACCGGGGGATTTTGAGTCCCCTACGTCTACCAATTCCATCACGCGGGCATGTATGTTTATGATAACAGTTATAGCTTTAAAATGCAATTATAACTACAAGTAGGTGAAGCATATGGATTTAAAACAAATGGAATATTTTATTACAATCGCTGACTCTGGAAGTATTTCTTTAGCTGCTAAAAAGCTACATATGTCACAACCTCCTCTCAGTGTACAAATTAAAAATCTAGAAGAAGAACTAGGGACTACTCTATTCATTCGTGATAGTAGACATATTGAGCTAACCGAGTCTGGGAAAATATTTTATAAACGTGCTCAAGGTATTTTATCTTTAAGTAAAGCTACAATAGATGAAATATCTGATATTAATAAAAAGAGATCCTTTCATGTTGGCATTACACCTACAACGATATCCTTCTTTTTACCTTATCTAAAAGAACTAGTTTCAAAGTATCCTAATATTCATTTTGAAATCTATGATGATGATACATTTACATTAGTGGATTTATTAAAAAATGGTGCAATAGAAGCAGCTTGTATTCGTACTCCTGTTAGTCTAAGTTCTATACAAGCTTTATCTCTTAAAAAAGAAAAAATGATTATTGCTAGTACTCAAAATTTGCCTAATAAAATATCATTAAAAGAAATTCAAAATAAACCACTTATTTTATATCGAAGATATTATTCTTTTATCCTAGATGCCTTTAAATCATCTTGTATCGAGCCAAATATATTTAGTATATGCAATGATGGTAGAACAAGTATTTCTTTATTAAAAACAACAAACACATTTGCTATCTTACCTGAATCGATGTTACCACTATGTGAAGATTTAAATGTATCAATTATTGAAGAGTCTGCGCTAGAAACAGAAATATTATTTGCTTATAACAAAAATACACATTCCCAATTTGTAAAAGAATTAATTGGAA
Source organism: bacterium (assembly GCA_963605225.1). Lineage (GTDB taxonomy): Bacteria > Bacillota_I > Bacilli_A > Erysipelotrichales > Erysipelotrichaceae > Bulleidia. Next base: position 14,082 of record CAVCUC010000013.1, on the reverse strand, counting down.
TCATTAAAGAAAGTGAGCATAAACATGATATTAACAAGTGAAGAAATCAAATTAGCTGAATCTAAATCAAAACTAAACGAATATGAATTAATTCAATACGTTGGCAAAGCATTATTTCATGAAATTGCGAATAATATTAGTGAAAGAGAGAAGATATTGATTATAGCTGGTAAAGGAAATAATGGTGCAGATGGTATGGTATTATGTCAATACTTAAAAAGATATCATTATGATGTTCATATAGTATTTCCTCTAGAGTTACCTAATCATACTGAAGCGAAAAGAATATACGAAGAATTCGATTATCCAATCATTGAGCCTAGTGAAATTCCAACTTATCTAAAAACTACAACGGTTGTTATAGATGCTTTATTTGGCTTTAGTTTCCACGTGCCATTAAGTGAAGATATTCGCTCCCTATTTACATTTATTCAAGCATCTAACGCTAAGATATTTAGCATTGATATTAATAGTGGAGCGGAAGCTGATACAGGAATATATGATCCTTATACATTACATTCTAATATAACCTATGCGCTAGGTGCTTATAAACCTGTTCATGCATTCAATAAAGAATTTCATCTTGCTAAAGAAATCAAGTTACTTACTTTACCAATTCAACCTGAAGGAAATACTTATTTAGGGATGAATGAAAAACTATTCTTTCAAAACTATCCACATCCTTCTATAAATGACTATAAAGGTACTTATGGGAAAGCCTTAATCATTGGTGGTAGTTATGGTATGGCTGGTGCAGCTAGTTTTAATATTGTTGGTGCTAGAAGTATGGGTACACCATTTATTGAAGTAGGATTACCTGATGAAATTTATCCCATTCTTGCGTCTAAGTATTCTTATCCTGTATATCTACCATTTAATGAACATAATTATGTAGATAAACTAAGTCATGCGATAGAACAAGCTTCTGTAATTACCTTTGGTAGTGGTGCTACAAATATGCCAGAAAAAGAAAAAATATTAAATCTAATTATTGAAAAAGCAAATTGTCCTATTATCTTTGATGCAGAGGCATTACAACTATTAAAAGATAATTTGTTTATCTTAAAATATGCAAAAAATGAAGTCATCTTAACACCACATATTGGTGAATTTAGTGCTTTAACTCACTTGTCTATTGAAGAGATACAAAATAATCGTTTCAAGCAAGCTAAAGAGTTTGCCAAAAAACATCATGTACATTTAGTTCTAAAGGGTACAAATACAATTGTTTGTTCCTATTTCAATCAAGTATACATTAATGAATCAGGGAATTCTGCTCTAGCAATCGCTGGTAGTGGTGATTTACTTGCAGGAATGATATTAGGAATCTTATTAAAACAAAAAGATATATTTAAAGGCATATGTATGGCTGTCTATATGCATGGTCATTTAGCTGATATTTACGCTAATTCTCACTCAAAATTACAGTTAAATTTAGAAGAATATATCTCTTTAGCTGATTCATTATTTCAAAAACAAGGTTTCTAGATTATGTGAAGTCTAGTATAATATGTCGTATGTCAAAAAAAGAAGTTAAAACCATCACGATTGAAGAAGCGAAAAGTCAAATTAATGCTTTTGGATACCCTTTAGCCTTTTTGTTTCTATTTACCATCGTCGCCCAATATTTATTTAGTTATCTTCAAGTAGATTGGATTAGCAGTAATATTGAATCTATCTCTATTACCGCTTTAATTATTATTACAATATTATTTACACTCATGATCACGCTTATCGCTGATAAAAAATTGGATTTACAATTTAAAGATTATTGGATTAATCCTCATCTTCCTTTTCAAAAGATATTTAACTATGTCACTTTAGGATTAGGAATTTTGTTACTAACAAATGCGATTACTTCTATGTTTTCGTTTCTTGCAAATATCAGTACTATACAATATTCCTTTATTGGTGACTTTAGAACACAAGAAAATATTATTAACAATATCTTATATTTTCTCTACTTTATTTTATTAAAACCAATATCTGATGAAGTAATCTTCCGAGGCATTGTACAAAGACAACTCGGACATTATGGTAGATACTTTGGAGTACTAGGATCAGCGTTTCTCTATGCATTAATGCAAGGTAATATTGTGAGCGCAATTCCTGCATTCTTTATTGGATGGTATTTTTCCTTAATTAGCTTAAAATATCACTCAATTAAAATTACGTTGCTTACTTCTATCATGATTCATTTATTTGCCTATCTTATTGATATCATGCCTGATAATTTACTAATTATCACTACACTACTCGTTCTATTTATTTACATCATATGTATTGTGATACTAGTCAATAAAAGTGTAAATACAAATATTATGCGTTATGGTGCTACTGATGGTAAGTTATGGAAGATTCTAGTAACTTCTTCATCAATTATCTTGTGTATCATCATCTTTATTCTTAGTCAAATATTCTTCATTATCGCATAACAAAAAAGGTTAGGATTGTTAAGTCCTAGCCTTATTTATTAAAATACAATACAAGTAATAGAATAACGATTCCTAAACCTATAACATACGCTGCCCCTATTAACAAAGAAGCTTTTAATGCACCAAATATAGCCCATCTTCTTTCTTCTTTATTGAACGAATGATCTTCCCATGGACGATCATTTTTTTGCGGCTCGCTTGTTATTTTTGGTTGTTCAGGAGTACGAAACGAGAATAGATTAGGACGTTCAACTGCAGACATATCTACAATTGTACGACCATCATCTTCGTATTCTTCATTTCTATTTCTCATTAATATCCTTTTCATTGTCATATAAATGACATACTACATAATGACCTGGTTCAATTTCTTTTTGAACTGGAGCCTTATGTTTGCATATTTCCATGCACTTAGAACATCTTGTATGGAACTTACATCCTTTAGGTGGATTTGCAGGAGAAGGAATACTACCTTCTAATACAATACGATTCATCTTAGATGTAGGATCTGGTACAGGAATAGCAGAGAATAATGCTTGTGTATATGGATGTAATGGATGGCTGAAGATTTCTTCTGTTGTGCCATATTCAACTAGATTACCTAGATACATTACACCTACTGAGTCACTGATATGTTCTACTACTGATAAGTCATGTGAAATGAATAAATATGTTAAATTTCTCTTTTCTTGAAGATCTTTTAACAAGTTAATAATCTGAGCTTGAATAGATACGTCAAGTGCAGATACAGGTTCATCACATACAACAAATTCTGGATTGAGTGCTAATGCACGAGCAATACAAATTCTTTGTCTTTGACCACCAGAGAATTCGTGTGGATAACGATCTTTTTGGAAAGATTGTAAACCACAGTCATCCATAACTTTATCAATGTAATCAGAATATTCTGCTTTACTAACAATACCATGTTCTCTTACTGCTTCACCAATAATTTCACCTACTGGCATTCTTGGTTGTAATGAAGAAAATGGATCTTGGAAGATGATTTGCATCTTAGTACGAGCTTCACGTAATTCTTTATTCGATAAGTCGTATACTTCTTTACCGTTGAACAATACTTGACCACTTGTCTTTTCACCAGCTAAACGTAAGATTGTACGTCCTGTAGTTGTTTTACCACATCCTGATTCGCCAACAAGTCCCATTGTTGTACCACGTTTTAAATTGAAAGTAACACCATCAACCGCTTTAACATATCCTGTTGTATGAGCAATAAATCCTTTTTTAATTGGGAAATATTTCTTAAGTTGATTTACCATCAAAATATATTGAGGATCATATTCAACTGGTGTAAAGCTTTTATCAATTTTTAATGATTCATTCTTTTCACTCATTTGCTTTCCTCCTTATTTTCTTCGTAATATCTGTAACAAGCTACACTATGTGTTGGTGTAATTTGAATTTCATGTGGGTATTCACCAGTACATGCTCCAATACACTTATCACAACGATCTTTAAAGTAACAATAATGTGGCATATTAATTGGGTTAGGTACTTTACCAGGAATAGAATATAATTTATCAATTTTCTTTCCTACGACTGGTTTACTAGCCATTAAGCCAATTGTATATGGATGACATGGGTTAGCGAAGATTTCTTCAACTGTACCACGTTCAATAATTCTACCAGCATACATGACTACGACATAGTCTGCCATTTCAGCAATAACACCTAAGTCGTGTGTAATAAACATAATTGAACTATTAATACGATCTTTTAGATTACGTAATAAATCAAGAATTTGTGCTTGAATCGTAACGTCTAGAGCTGTTGTAGGTTCATCCGCAATGATGACTTTAGGATTACATGCAAGAGCCATTGCAATCATAACTCTTTGTCTCATACCACCTGATAATTCATGTGGATACATTGCATATACACCTTCACTATTGGCAATACCTACCATTTCTAGTAGTTCAATCGTTCTTTTCTTAACGTCTTCTTTTGTTTTTCCTTCACCATCATGTAAAGAAATAACTTCATCAACTTGTTCACCAATTCTAAATACTGGATTTAAAGCTGTCATAGGTTCTTGGAAAATCATAGATACATAATTTCCACGAATCTTTTGCATTGCTTCATCAGGAGCTTTAGTTACATCATATGCTTTATCACCTAAGTTTAAACGGATTTCTCCTTCAACTGTTTGACCTTGTGGTCTTTGTAATAAACGCATGAATGATAAACTAGTAACTGATTTACCACATCCTGATTCACCTACAATACCTACTGTTTTACCAATAGGAACATTGAAACTTACACCGTCTACAGCTTTAACAGTACCAGAGTCTGTAAAGAAATATGTATGTAGGTTATCAAATTCTACCGCATTGTTAGGATCATGCATTGTTGTAAGATATTCACTTTCTGGAACATTCTTACGTTTGTTTTTCTTTTCTAATGCGTCAGTAATTTTTCTGTTTTCTTTAGAAATCTTTCTAATTTCTTTTGAGGATAAATATCCATCTGTTTTTTTCTTAGCCATGTATATATCCTCCTATCGTTTCATTCTTGGGTCAAATGCATCTCTTAGACCATCACCAAGTAAGTTAAATGCAAGTACAGTTAATAATAGTAATGTTCCTGCAGGAATCCAAATAAACCAATAATTTGTTAATACGAATGTTTGGTTTACATCGTTGATAATATTACCCCAAGAAGCGAATGGGAACTTAACACCAAGTCCTAAATAAGATAGTGTAGCTTCTGTAATAATTGTTGAACCTAGACCCATTGTTGCGGAAACAATAAGTTGAGGAATAACGTTTGGTACTAAGTGTTGGAAAATACGACGTTTAACACTTAAGCCTGTAGCTTCAGTAGCTGTCATAAATTCTTGTTCACGTAGAGATAAGATTTGTCCACGAACAAGTCTTGTGATACTTGGCCATCCTAAGAACCCTAGAATTAACATCAAGTAAACCATTCTGATTTGTGGATCAACATGCATTGCGTCCATAGCAGCACCTAAGATAATAATGATAGGCATTGAAGGAATACAATAGAATACATCTACTATACGCATGATAATCATGTCTACCCAACCACCGAAGTAACCAGATAATCCACCAAGAATAACACCAATCGTACAAGAAATAATTTCTACTAAGAAACCAATTGTTAGAGATACACGGCCACCATACATTAAACGAGTTAACATATCCATACCGTTTTTATCTGTACCTAGCCAATGTTCTTTACTAGGTGAAGCATAAGTATCAAATACATATGTTTCTTTTTCTTGGTTTACATTCCATGATTTACTTGTAGCGTCATACTTTAATGTATATTCGTATGTTTCGCCATTTTCATCTGTATAAGTGAATTCTTCATCTTTTGTATCAATAGCTTCTAATAATTGATCTTTGAAATCTTTTGTTAAATATACATCTGACATAGATGCTTTAACAATGTTTCTACCAACATAAGCTACTGTATTAGAGCCTTCATTGATATTACCATCTTCATCAATAGAATATGTTTTACCATTTACTTCAAATTCAGTTTCTTCATTTGTATAAGCTTTTAATGAAGCATATTCAAAATCAAAACCTAATGACTCACTAGAATTGCTTGAAACAATATCTTTATAAGCAATACCAATTGTTTTTCCATTGTATGTACAGCTATAGAACTCTGTACCTTCTTGAACTAATCCATATGTCTTATCACGATATGTAAATGTTTCGCTTTCGTTATTAATCGCAAGCATCATTTGTGCTTGAATAATAGAAGAGAATTCATCACTAGTTGATGTATAACGATATTCTGTATTTTGAACGACAGAAGCATATGCCTTCTTTTGATATTCTGTACGATAGAATAATTGATCTTCAGCATATGGTGATAAGAAACCACCAACGAAAGAGAATAAGAACATCAAAATTAAGATAACTAAACCAATAACAGCTACTCTGTTACGGAAAAATCTTCTTCTTACTAATGCACCAGGTGATAAGACTTTTACACGTCTATCATCATTTAAATCGAATTGTTCATTTTCTGAACCGTTCACATTTTCATTTTTCTTTTCTTCACTCATGTGCGGCTCCTTTCTAAGCAATTCTTACACGTGGATCTACCACGGCATATAAAATATCAGAAATTAAGTTTCCAATTAATGTAAGCATAGCCATAAATACTAGATAGAACATAGAGAATGGAATATCACCAGCAACCATCGCATTATATGAAGTATAACCAATACCGTTAATACCATATAGTGTTTCTGTAACTAATGCACCAGAGAATAAACCTGGTAATGAACCACCAACCATTGTTACTAGTGGAATTAATGTATTACGGAAAGCATGCTTATAAATAACTTTCTTTTCACTTAATCCCTTAGCACGAGCTGTACGAATATAATCAGCGTTTAATACTTCTAGCATATTTGTACGAGTATAACGCATTAATGAACCTACGCTAATAACAACTAATGTAACAATAGGTAACACTAAGTGATTTGCTTTATCCATTAATTTACCAAATGAACTTAATTGTTCATAGTTTCTTCCAATTAATCCATAAAGATCAAACCATCCTAAACGAACTGAGAATACAAGTTTCATTAAAGATGCAAAGAAGAATGTAGGTAAAGAAATACCCGCTAAAGCAATAATACTAATAATATAGTCTGTACGAGAATATTGCTTTGTAGCGGCAATAATACCTAACGGTATAGCAATAATTAATTCAAAGAATAAGGCAATCGCACCCATAACAAAGGATACGCCTACTGTTTGGTTGAATTTTTCTGTTACTGGAACTGTATAGTACCAGCTGTCTCCAAAGTTTCCTTTAACGGCATTACCTAACCAACTGAAGTAACCCGCTAAAATACCTTTATCCATACCATAGGATGCCGATAATTGGGCCATCCACTCCTCATATGATTTGGAACCAGGTTGTTGAGATTTTTGTCTAGCAATAGTTTCAATATATGAAGTTGGTAGACATCTCATCAATGCATAAATAATGAATGCGACAAAAAATAGCAATACTGCTGAAATTAATAAACGTTTAAGTATATATTTTGGCATTCTAATTCCTCCTTTCGAATTCTTTATCTATCATTTAATGGTTATAACATCATTCGATATTATAACAGTTAAACAATAGATAAATAAAACACAAACAAACGGAAGGGCAACCAAGCCCTCCCGTATGTATATTGCTTGTTTTTTACTGCTTATTTAAGAACAACGTTCTCAACTTCATTCATCCAACCATAGAATGTTGTGATGTCTTGAGTAATTGATGTTAAGTCAACACGTTCAGGACTGAAGATTACACAGTTTTGTCTTTGATATACAGGAACTTCAACTGCCCAATCAATAACGATATCTAAGCAAGCTTTGTAAACTGTCTTACGGTATGTTTGATCAGTAGAAGCACGTCCATCAAGGATTAATTGGTCAAGTTCTTCATCTTGGATATGGTACATATAGTTAGAACCACCAGCAGCAGCACCACCATTAGCTACGTCAGAGTAGTAAATTTGGTACATATCTGGGTCAACTGTTGCACCCCAAGCTGCAGCCCACATTGGAACTGTACGAGCATCAATAGCATCCCATAGTTCGCTTGAGTTAGTTAAATCTCTGATGATTAAGTTCATACCAATATCAGCAAGAGCTTCTTTAGCAAGAGATAGAACCATGAATGTTGGGTGATCACCAGAACCATCAGCAGGGATCCAAACTTCGTATTCCATCTTAGCACCTTCTGGAGCAGCAGTAATCTTACCATCAGATACTGTATAACCAGCAGCTTCGAAGAATCCTAATGCAGCTTCTTTAGCAGCAGCATATTTTTCTTCAGCACTCATGCTACTTGTATAGATATCATTTCCGTTTACATCTGTTGAGAAAGCAATCTTGTAATCAGCATCTGTTGATTGAGGAGCAGCCCAAGATGTATTAGAAATTGGATAGTTAATAACTGAAGCTCTGTCTCCATAGTAAGAGTCAATAGCAACATCACGGTATACAGAGTAGATTGTAGCAAATGCTCTACGTAAGTTCTTAGAAGCTTCACTATCAATTACACCACCAACGTTAACAACGTCAGCTGCGAAACCAATATAACCATAACCTAAGTTATCAACTGTAGCTGTATAAATCTTATCTCCAGATAATGAACCACCATTAGCTTCTTCAATAGCTTTAGCTGTTTCAGCACTTAGTGAAGGATCTGTGATATCGATTGTACCTGTGATAACACCATTTAACTTATCAGCATCTTGAGATTCTAAGAAGTTAACATATTTTGTCTTTGGAGTACCTTTGAAGTATGTTTCGTTTGCTTCGAAGTTTACAACACCGTTTTCAAACTTAACAAATTTGTAAGGTCCAGCTCCCATTGGAGTAGTAGTTACAGAACGAACATGTGATAAATCACCTTTGTCGAAACCGAACTTGTTGTTTTCATAATCATACTTGTCTGTTTCACCATAGTAATGTAATGGAGCAACTTCAGTAGCGAATTGGTAAATAGCAGTAGCATCAACTTTAGATGTCTTGATGTTTACTTCGTAATCACCAACTTTAGTGATACCAGAAATGTTTGGTGCACTTTCACCAAGTGATACACCTTCTGTGCTCATAGCATAAACATCTTCTGGGATTAAATCAGATAATGCTGAACCAGCAGATTCTGCTTCCATAGAAGCAAAGTTCCAACTGTATTGGTCACCAATAGCAATGAAGAAATCTTCAGCAGTAGCACCATCAGCTAAATCAAAGCCCCATTGACCAGCAGCACCAGCAACATCGCCTTCTTCAGCGGCACCAGCTTCTACACAATAGTCAACGATTTCTTGAGCAAATTTTGTACCACCATCTTCTACAGCTGCCCAGAATGCTTTAGCATCTTCTTCTGAGAAGTTAGTGAAATCTGTGTTGTCTTTACCAGCAGCACCAATAACTGCAGATAATGTAGACATGTTTTGACGGTATTCATCCATACCAACGATTGGTACTGAGAAGAATGAAGAACTTCCATCATATGTAGGATCTGATAATACATATAATGTGAAGATAACGTCATCAGCTGTTAATTTTTCACCGTCAGAGAATGTAATATCTTCTCTTAGTTTGAAATCGTAGTCAACTGTACCATCAGCGTTTTCTGTAACTGTACAGTCAGCGATTCCATAGTAAGTATAATCTGTTCCATTATACTCTCTAGTTTCACCTTCAATACCATTGTAGACAATAGCACCTTGACGATCACTTGTTAATAAAGTTACTTGTGTCATGTCAGCTACGTCTCTATCGTATTGAGTAGTAGCGAAGAATGGAGAGAATTTACTGTTGAAGTTAGAATAACCAACAACTAGAGGTGTATCTCCACCTTCTGTCTTTGCAGTAGCACTACTATCATCAGTAGCAGTACCACTTCCGCCACATCCAACTAGCATTGTTAATGCAAGAAGAGTCACAGCGGATTTCTTTAAATTAATCATTTCTTTTTCCCCCTTTCGGAAAAGCCATTTCTGGCACGCATAAAATGCATTATTAAAACGCACCTATAACAGTTAGTATTTTACCTAGTTATGACAAGTAATGTCAATAAACTGAGAAAATTTAAGACAATCATTTGTTATTGTATTATCAAATTTTATGAAAGAGTTTTCAAGAATTGCTCATTTCTTTCCATTTTAATTTTCGATTAAAGCGATTAAATGAGATTTCTACAATACAAGCCACAATCATACATACAATAAAGATGATGGTTCCTGATAAATACATTTCTATTCCATAACGAATGATATAAAATAGTTCTCCTATTAAAGTACATATCGTTAGAAAGATGATAATCATGCTATAAGAATTGAATTTTTCTACTGTCGCTTTAAAGTCATAATCACGAATTGGATAATGATTAAAATGCAACATTACAACTTTAAACGTTAAAACAGCTATTGCAAAGAAAGCAAATACATATGGCATAGTCACATATACTGCATTCATTACACCTACTGCTTGTACTAGTCCTGCAACAATAAACGTGCATAAAACTAGTACATCTATAAGTATTAATATTTGTTTAACTTTACGAAAAGACAAATCTTTTTCATCTAATTCATGAAGAATTCCTTTGTATTCATACTTGCCTTCTTCATTTAGTTTAAAGTCATTTAAATATTCTTTTCGCTTAGGTAGCTTTCTATTTTCCACTTATTCAACTCCTGTCATATCATAAGAAGATAAGAATGCATCAACTTTAGCACATACTTCTTTTAATGTATTTTCATCGAATGGACTTTGTAAATCCGCATTCTTTAATAGTTCTGTAAATGTGCGACTACCACCTTGCATAGTATAAGTCATGTAGTGATTCCATGCGTTTTCTTTATTTTCTTGTATCATCGCCCAGAATTCTAAAGAAACTGTTTGTGCTAAGCAATAATCAATATAGTAGAAAGGAGAAGAATAGATATGATGCTTTAATTGCCAATGTTCTCCTTCACTATAGAAAGGAATTTCGCCATCTAGTTTTTCCCAAGGCATATAAATACCCATTAGTCTCTTCCATTCAGCATGTCTTTCACTAGGTGTCATGTTTGGATTTTCATAAACAGAATGTTGGAAATGATCTACTAATGTTCCATAAGGAATAAATTTGATTGCGCCTGCTAAATGGCTATATCTAAATTTATGTGCATCTTCACCAAAGAAGTCTTCAGCATTTCCTTCTGCAAAAAATTCCATCGACATAGAATGTACTTCACAAGCTTCCATACTTGGCCAAATTGTATCTACAGGAATACGGTCCATATTTAACCATGCCTCAAAAGCATGACCTGCTTCGTGGCTAACAACTTCTACATCACCTTGTGTACCATTGAAGTTTGCAAAGATAAATGGAACATGATAGTCAGGAATTCCTGTACAATATCCACCACCTCTTTTACCAGGTTTAGATAAAACATCTAGTAAGTTGCCTTCACGCATAATTCTAAAGAATTTACTTGTTTCAGGTGATAATTCATCATAGAACTTTTGTCCAGCATTTAAGATATCTTCGCTTGTTCCAACTGGTTTTGGATTACCAGATCTAAATGTTAATTCATTATCTGCAAAGCTCATTGGATAAGACTTACCTAAACGTTTTGCTTGTTCTTGATAGATTTTTTCAGCTACAGGTACAACATACTTTTGTACAGCAGTTCTAAATTTTTCAACATCATGCTTATCGTAGCAATTTCTTCCCATACGATAATATCCAAGTGTTGTATAGCCTTCATATCCTAGTTTCTTACCCATGCCATCACGCAAATGTACTAGTTCATCATAGATACGATCTAGTTGATCTTGATTATCTTTATACCACTTACCATCCGCAATCCAAGCTTGTAGTCTTCTTTCATCATCCGCATCACCTTTAAATAATGTCATTTGAGAAAGAGTATATTCTTTACCTTCAAAAGATACTTTTGCATTAGCAAGTAAGTTTTCATATTCTTGTGTTAGTTCATTTTCTTTTACTAAATCAGGAATAAGTTCATCTGAGAAAGACTTTAATGCAATCTCAGCATTAATAAACATGATATTTCCATATTCTTTTTCAAATTCATTTCTAAATTCAGATTTTAATAATGCCTCTGTAAATGCTTGACGGTAGCTTTCTAGTTCTGGTGAAGCTGCATTCCAGAATTTGTCTTCTTCAGCATAGAATTCATCTTTTGTATTGATGTTATAACGAATACTAGCAATTGTATGATATGTTTCAATATGTCTTAATCCTGTATCAAAAGCTAGGAAAGCTTTATTTGCTTCTTCATAGCTACTAGCTTTCTTTAGGTCTTCAGTAATTCCTTTTAATTCTTCTTTTACCTTATCTAAATCTGGTCTTTCATAAGGCATGTCTTCAAATCTGATCATAATTTCCTCCATCGATACCTCTTATTATACTAATAAAGTATAAAATGGTATAATCCTAACGCATGGAGAAATACCCAAGTGGTTGAAGGGACTGGTTTCGAAAACCAGCAGACGTGTAAGCGTGCGAGGGTTCGAATCCCTCTTTCTCCGCCATACAAAAATAATGCTCTAGTGCGAAACTAGAGCTTTTTTATTAGTATTGATATTCTTTTCTTTCAATTACTAAGAAAATGAAAGAAACGATAAATGCCGCAATTTCCGCAAAAATACTAGATAACCAAATACCATCTGTCCCTAAAAGTAAAGGTAAGAATAAAACAAATGACATTTGAAATATTAATGTACGAATAAAGGATACAGCTGCCGAAATTACACCATTATTTAATGCTGTAAAAAATGAAGATGTATAAATATTTAAACCTGAGAATAAGAATGATAACGAAAATAACTTAAAGGCATGAATCGTTAATTCTAATAGTTCTGCATCATATCCAACAAATATTTTTGCTAGTACTCCTGATAAAGAAAATGCAGATATTGCTAATATAATTCCTAGAATACTCATTGCCGTAATACTTTTATGTAGCATATTCTTTACTTCATCATGATTTTCAGCACCATAGTGATAACTTACTATTGGAGCACAACCAATTGCATATCCCACATAAATCGCAACAAATATAAATTGTACATACATTAATACACCATACGTAGATACACCATTTTCTCCAATATATTTCATTAGTTGATAGTTATAAACAGCTCCAACAAGTGAAGAAGATATATTACTCATTAATTCGGAAGAACCATTTCCAGCAGCTTGTAATATTGGTTCAAGTTCAAGTTTCGTTTTTACGAGTCTTAATCTAGAATCGTTTTCTCTAGCAAAATAAATTAATGGTCCAAAACCACCAACACATTGACTAGCTCCTGTCGCAATAGCCGCTCCTGCTACACCCCATTTAAATATACCAACAAACAAAGCATCTAATACCATGTTTGTTACACCAGATAAGACTGTAACCTTTAGACCAAGCTTTGGTTTTTCTGCCGCAATCATAAAGCTTTGAAAAACGTTTTGTAACATATATGGCATATTAAATGCGATAACAATTTGGCCATATATCACACAATCTTCAATCATCTCTTCCGTTGCACCTAAGAAATAGGATATTCTACGCATAAAAATAATGCCTAATAAAGATACGATAATGCCACTAACAATGACGACAACAACCATCATCGTAAAACATTCGTTCGCTCTTTTTTCTTCTTTTTGCCCAAGATATTTTGATACTAAAGCTGTTCCACCAGTACCAATCATAAAACCAATACCTGCAAGAATCATGATAAAAGGCATAACCAAATTGATGGACGCAAACGCTGTCTTACCTGCAAAATTAGATATAAAGAAACCATCCACAACACCATATATTGATGTAAAAACCATCATACCAATTGATGGTAAGACAAATCTAAATATCTTTTGATAGGTAAAATGATCACTTAATTGTATATTCATTTGTTCTTCTCCAATCTATTTAACTTTTCTTCTAATTTCTCATTAAATTTATCTGCAAATTCTAAATATTTTTCTACTTCTTCTTGATTGATAGATAAAAATACTTCTTTTTCTATATCTAATATCTTTTCTACAGATTGTTTTGCTTGTTTCTTACCTTTCTGTGTTAAACAAACAAGTTTACTTTTAGAATCTATTTTTCTTAGTGTAATCC